>NZ_JAAFHA010000068.1 GCF_010365055.1 Rhodoferax sp. | reverse complement strand
GCGGGGTCTGGCATCAAGGGAAAAGGACAGCCGCAGTCGGGCGCAAAACGCCACGAAAAAATGTACTTGGAATGATCGACCGAGGGGTCAAAGCGATTCAATCCAAGAAGCAACTGTTGTTGCAGCGCTGCTGCATAGCGCAACAGTTGCTCGTTCCACCTGATCAGCACCAACTGAATGTGCAATTGTTCTTGACCTGGCGAGCGCGCGATGATGATGACCTCGCAGGCGAGCCAGCCGAAGGGAATACCGTGAAGTCGCAGCGTGTCTTTTAGAACGACCCGAATCAACTCACGTCGAACGTCGCTGTGCTGTGGCGTGCCGCTGGGTGTGATCGAGAGCGGTGCAGCACTGGGCGTACGTGGGTCTTTCGGGCGCCTGCGTTTCAGAAAATTCAACATGGTTCTCCCAAATATTTTTGATTAATTTGGGGCAAAGCTTAGCCGATTCCGCCAAAGCGCATCGCTCGCTTGCGGACTTTACTAACGCGTCGTCACGAGGGCGGGGCCAATATCCTGCAGGGGACCCAACGGGTTGGTTTGAACCTCGATCACGTTGACACGGGGTTGTCCGCTCCAGCCGCGGTAGACCACTACGCCATTAATCAGCAAGATCAAGGCGTTGAAGTGCCAACCGGTGGTCTCCGTGCGGCGCGAAAAGTTGGTGAAGTCGGCCAAAAAATTCCCGGTCCGTTCTTTTTGGATACGTGCTGCCGTGACCTCCCAGCCGCGGCAGGCCTCGCGCGCGTCCAGGCAGGCCAGCACGCCTGGATCAAGATCTTCGCGTCTGAGCAGCGAATTTGACACAAAGCGCCGTACGATCTCGTCGTGTGTCAGGATGGTCGTATTGGGCTGTTGCACCGGACTGATACCCAATTGGGTCATGGTGGCGACATTGCTTTGCATCGGCACCAGACCTTCGATGGCGTGACGCGCCTCGTCAAAACTCTTGAAGGGGGAGGACTCGCTGCGTGAGCGCGGCAGCATGGAAGAGCAGCCACTCACCAGCAGTACCAATGACACCAGGCAGATGCCATTAATGAGCTTGCGTTGGTTCAAGGTTGTCCCTGTTTGAGTGGGTCTGGAAAAGTGGCTGAACGCTGTAGGCATTCAAGTGCCTCCTTCAATAAATGCTAACGATTGCCGCATTCTGTCGATTGACATTCATCAAGGCAACTGGCGGCGCCCATAAAAAAAGCCCGCGTGAGCGGGCTTTTAGCTTCCGGGTCGGACTAGCCGCCGTGAATCTTCATCATCACGGGCACGATCAGCAGCGCCACGATGTTGATGATCTTGATCAGCGGGTTAATCGCCGGGCCAGCCGTGTCCTTGTAGGGGTCGCCCACGGTGTCACCGGTGACGGCCGCTTTGTGCGCTTCGGAGCCCTTGCCGCCGAAGTTGCCGTCTTCAATGTACTTCTTGGCGTTGTCCCAGGCACCGCCGCCGGTGCACATGGAGATGGCGACAAAAAGGCCGGTCACGATGGTGCCCATCAGCAGGCCGCCCAAAGCGGCTGGGCCGAGGATCAAGCCGACCAGAATCGGCACCACCACGGGCAACAGACTCGGGATCATCATTTCCTTGATGGCCGCGGTGGTCAACATGTCGACCGCCGTGTCGTACTCGGGTTTGGCGGTGCCTTCCATGATGCCCTTGATGTCGCGGAACTGGCGGCGCACTTCAACCACCACCGCACCAGCGGCGCGGCCGACCGCTTCCATCGCCATCGCGCCAAACAGGTAGGGAATCATGCCGCCGATGAACAGGCCGATGATGACCATCGGGTTGCTCAGGTCGAAGCTGATAACCTTGCCGTAACCATCCAACTTGTGCGTGTAGTCGGCAAACAGCACCAGTGCGGCCAGACCGGCCGACCCGATGGCGTAGCCTTTGGTCACGGCCTTGGTGGTGTTGCCAACCGCATCGAGCGGGTCGGTGATGTCGCGCACGCTCTTGGGCATCTCAGACATTTCGGCAATACCACCGGCGTTGTCGGTGATCGGGCCGTAGGCGTCCAGCGCTACAACGATGCCCGCCATGCTGAGCATCGACGTGGCGGCAATCGCAATGCCGTAAAGACCAGCCAGCGCATAGGCGGTGTAGATCGCCACGCAGACAAACATCACGGGCCAGGCGGTGGAGCGCATGGACACACCCAGGCCGGCAATGATGTTGGTGCCGTGACCGGTGGTCGAGGCTTGGGCGATGTGTTTCACCGGTGCATATTGCGTGCCGGTGTAGTACTCGGTGATCACCACCAGGGCGGCGGTCAGAATCAGGCCCACAGCACAGGCGCCAAATAGCTTCATCTGGCTGCCGGTGGCAGTGATGGAGTTGTCAGGCATCAGCCACTGCGTCACAAAATAAAAGGCAACAAGCGACAGCACGCCCGCCACTGCCAGACCTTTGTACAGGGCGGGCATCACGTTCTTCATGCCGGGCGAGGCCTTGACGAAGAAGCAACCGATGATGGAGGCGATGATGGACACTGCGCCCAGTGCCAGCGGGTAGACCACGGCACTGGTGCCCATGGCGGGCAGCATCAGGGCGCCCAGCACCATGGTGGCAATCAGCGTGACAGCGTAGGTTTCAAACAGGTCAGCGGCCATGCCGGCGCAGTCACCGACGTTGTCGCCGACGTTGTCAGCGATCACGGCGGGGTTGCGTGGGTCATCTTCGGGAATGCCGGCTTCAACCTTGCCCACCAGATCGGCGCCGACGTCAGCGCCTTTGGTGAAAATGCCACCACCCAAGCGGGCAAAGATGGAGATCAAGGAAGAGCCAAAGGCAAAGCCGATCAGCGGGTTGAGCATTTGCGCCAGGTTCTGGTCCGGTGTGAGGTTGCCATTGCCGACCAAAAACCAGTAAAAGCCGGTCACGCCCAACAGGCCCAGACCCACCACCAGCATGCCGGTGATGGCGCCGCCGCGAAAGGCGACGTCCAGTGCCGGGCCAATGCCTTTGGTGGCGGCCTGCGCGGTACGCACATTGGCGCGCACCGAGACGTTCATGCCGATGAAGCCACAGGCGCCGGAGAGAACCGCACCGATGACAAAGCCGACGGCACTCAAGGAGTCCAGAAAGATCGCTATAAGGATGGTGAGCACCAGGCCGACGACGGCAATGGTTTTGTACTGCCTGGCCAGGTAGGCGGCCGCACCGGTTTGAATGGCCGCTGCAATCTCTTGCATGCGCGCATTGCCGGCGTCCTGGGAAAGAATCCAACTGCGTGCCCAAAAGCCGTATCCCACGGCGATGAGCCCGCAAATAAGCGCCAGAATGAGCGCTGGGTTGCCTGTCATATAAATCTCCTGTGTGTTGCTTCGCTGAGTAGGGGTGCAACGCAATCGGCACCCCCGCTGCGTTGCTTCCTCGCTGCGAAACATCAACCGGGGATTGATGTCGACGATTGGCCAACGCGCGGACTGTACCGTGAAAAGTCCCTGTTTTGGGGCGAGGCAAGTCGGGCGTAAGTAAAATCAGGGTTAATCCTTAGGTTTTTCTGATTTTTCTGATTTAACTCAATTTTTAAAGAAACCACCATGTCCCTTGACAACGTCACCCCCGGCAAGAACGTCCCTGAATCCTTTAATGTGATCATTGAAATCCCGATGAACGCCGACCCCGTCAAGTACGAGGTTGACCATGAAACCCATGCCATTTTTGTGGATCGTTTCATGAGCACGGCCATGCATTACCCGACCAACTACGGCTATGTGCCCCAGACCATCAGCGGCGATGGCGACCCGGTCGACGTGCTGGTGATCACGCCCGTGCCGCTGATCCCTGGCGTGGTGGTGACCTGTCGCGCCATTGGTATCTTGAAAATGGAAGACGAGGCCGGTATGGACGGCAAGGTGCTGGCGGTGCCGATCGACAAGATTCTGTCGCTCTACACCCGTTGGAAAAAGCCTGAAGACTTGAGCCCGGTGCGCCTGAAGACCATTGCGCACTTTTTTGAGCACTACAAGGACCTGGAAGAGAACAAGTGGGTCAAGATACTGGGCTGGGAAGGGCCGGAATCTGCCAAGACTGAAATCATGGACGGCATTGCCAACTACAACAAGACACTACCCTGAGGTTTTTAAGTCATTTTGGCCTCTAGCCCGCATCAAGTGGGCGTGAGTAGCTATCAAAAATAAATCGCCTGCTGGTGGTAACACCGCAGGCGCTTTATTTTTCGGTGCAGTCTCAGCGCGTTGGATTCGGAAAGATCAGCCCATGCAAGCCACCCTTGTGAGCAAACGGTTGCCACTGACCTTCAGCCTGCGCCAGCCGGTCAGCCACCGCCCACCAGGCGCTGGGGTTGAGGCCGAGCCCGACATGACTGGCAATCACTTCAATGTTTTCAGTCAGTAGATTGACCTTGCAAGGTGCCTGGATGCTGGCAGGCCACGCGACGATGCCATCGGTGCGGGAGAAGATGGAGGTGGTCGGCACCGAGGGCGCCCCCGGCAGATCAAACTGTTCCACTTCGCGGTGGATGTCGCGCCCGCTCACGAGTTGGTACAAGTGCCAGGCGTTGGTGCTTTCATGCGACCCGGCAAATGGCGTGCCCAGTGTGACGACATCGCGCACGCAGTCGGGCAGTTCCTTGGCCAGTTCCCGGGCATAGATGCCACCCAGACTCCAGCCGACCAGGCTTACTTTTTGGCCCGTGACCTGGCAGGTGTCGATGACTTGCTGCTTGGCGGCCTGCAACACCCCCGCGCGCGGACCAAAGTTGGAGCCTTGGTTCCAGCCCGAGACGTCATGCCCCAGGCTTTCCAGAAAGCTGCGCATCGGCAGGGTCGATGCGTCACTGGCCGACAGACCCGGAAACACGATCACCGAGTGACCATCCCCGGCTGGCGCCTGGCGCAAAAAAGGCCAGGCCGGCAGGACGGCACCCAGTTCCCAGAAAGCCCGGAATTCCAGTGCCATCAGCCAGGCGCTCGGGGCGGGCGTGCTGGCGCCAACTGAAGTTTCGCGTTTTTGCTTGGTTGCCATAGTTGAAGATTAGCATTTTCCTGAGTGAACAGCTCAAGCGGATGTTGATCTTGATGCTGATCTCTTGGCTTTCGTCGCCTTGGTGACTTTGTCAGGCGGCGCCAGCAGCTCTCGCCCTGCTTCAAAGGCGTCCTGTAACGCGTGAGTCAATTCGTGCATCTGGGGCAACGCTTTTTTGTCGGCAATCAGACCGAAATCCACCGAGCCGGCGTAGGTCTGGATGGTGATGTTGAGCGCGACGCCATGGATCACAATCGACATCGGATGGTTGGTAAGCATTTTGGCGCCCGCCATGTACACGGGCACTTGCGGGCCGGGCACGTTGCTGATGACCAGATTGGCCAGCATCGGCAAGCGGTGCGACAGGCCGGTGGCGCTGTAGGCCTTGAAAGCGGCCTTCGCAATGCCGCCGACGATCCAGGGCGCCAGCAAGGACGGGTAATCGGTGGGGAGTACGCCTTTGAGGTCGACCATCGCGGTCTTGACCTTGCCAGTGGACGCCATGATGGTCTTCAGGCGCTTCAACGGGTCGGAAAATTGCGTGCCGAGCTCCACCACCGTCATTGACGCCTGGGTATTGAGCTCTTGATTGCCGTCGGCGCGCAGGCTGATCGGCATCGCGGCCAGCAATGATTTTTTCGGGATATCGCCGTGTTGCTCCACGTAAGTTCGCAGCGCGGTGGCACAGATCCACAACACAATGTCGTTGAATGATCCGCCCACGGCTTTGGCCATGGCGCGGCAGTCGGCAAACGGCAGGCTGACCGTGCCAAAGCTGCGCTCTCGGGTGACCGCCACGTTGAAATCGGTCATGGGGGCGAGACGCAGGGGTGATCTGGGCTGCTTTTTCTCACCAGAACCACTGAATGATTGCTGGATCACCGTGCGGCCCAAGGCGCGTGCCGCCTGGGGAATGGCTTGGATCAACTTGACGTATTGCGCCAAGGAATGGGACAACACCGCGCCTATCAATTCGCCCTTGTTGAGTTCGTGTGGCTCACCCTCGTTGCGACCATGAGCCGGCTTTGGCACTTGCCGCGGCGTTGCGCGCACGTCCATGATGGCCTGGGTCAGCGCGGTGCTTGCCTTGCCGTCCAGTGCCGCGTGGTGTACCTTGGAATACACGCCTGCGCAGAGGCTGCCGTCCAGGCGTTTGATGCGCTCAAACACATGGAATTCCCACAAAGGGCGCTCACGATCCATCAGTTGGGTGTGCAGTTCAGCGCAGACGGCCTCGGCCTGGCGCACCGTCAACGTTTTCCCTTTGACCCGTCGAATATGAAAGTCAAGGTCAACATCATCAACAGCAACCCACATCGGGTGCCCCAGGTCCAGCGGCATGAAGCCGAGCTTGCGGTTGAAGATGCTCGCCAGATGCAAGCGCTGTGCAATATGCGCCCGAAGCGCTTTGTGCAAGCTGCCTTTGAAATCCGCGGGCAGTTCATAGAGACAGAACGAACCCACGTGCATGGGCATTTCGGGCGTCTCCAGGTAGAGAAATGAGGCGTCAAGGCCGCTCAGTGTCTTCATGGTTCATCTCCTGTTGGAAGGATAACGCCACATGGCTTGCGGCACCATGGCAGGCTGGTGTTGCGCGTGTATCATGCCCTACCGACCAACCCGAAGCACAGGAATCAAAGCCATGGAAACGATGCAAAAAAAACCTGCCAACGCCTTTCAAACAGGAACGCCCGTTGCCAAAACCGTGGTCGATGGCGGTCAATATCTCACACTGCGGCTCGGTCGCGAGGAATATGCGATCGATATTCTGCGCGTGCAGGAAATACGCTCCTATGAAGAGCCCACCCGCATGGTCAATGCGCCGTCGTTCATCAAAGGGGTGGTTAATTTGCGTGGCGTCATCGTGCCGATTGTGGATCTGCGCCTGAAGCTCAATATCGACAAGGTCGAGTACAACGAATTTACGGTGGTCATTATTTTGAATGTCCGTGGCACGGTGATCGGTGCGGTGGTGGACTCGGTGTCTGATGTGGTCACCTTGACGTCGCAGTCCATCAAGGCGGCGCCGCAGTTTGAGACCGCCATTGACTCCCGCTTCATCACCGGCCTGGCCAATATTGGCGAGCGCATGCTGATTGTGATGAACATGGAAGCCTTGATGAGCAATGCCGAGATGGGCATGTTGGCGGCTGTGGCCTGAGCCAGCTTGCCTCATTTGGGATGATTTTTGGCGTGCTACAATTCACGCTTTCGCGGCTGTAGCTCAGTTGGATAGAGTACTTGGCTACGAACCAAGGGGTCGTGGGTTCAATTCCTGCCAGCCGCACCATATGAATCAAGGACTTAGCGTCGAAAGGCGCTAAGTCCTTTCTTCTTTCTGGCTTTGCACATCGCTCTGGTTGCCGTTCGGTTGCCGTTTCTCGAAACCTTCTTTGATTGCCGAACCTGCGGGATTGGTGGCTGAACTGACCCCGAATGGCTGCGCGCCATGGATGATGTCGGTATCTCTGATGTTCCACGTTTGATGATTTGCTATTAAGTTGATAGCTGCTTGCGAACGTTCTACGAGGGCTAGCGGCCTATTTGGCATATAGATGGTGCTGCGCAGGTGCTCAATCAGCTACCGCGAAGGCGGCAGAGAGCGACGAACCTCCGGCGTGCCAGCGTTGCGACTACATCCACCAGAGCGGTCATGCCGGGCGCGTTGCCTGTTGAATGGCGCTTTCCGCGCGTGGCAACGCACCCAACATCACCGCTTTCCATGTTCGTAGCTCTGTAGTTTTGGTCAGTGGCCAATGCGGAGTACCGCAATGGCGATGCACCACCAAGCTGTCGCGCAGCTTCGGCCAACAGCGCGGCCATGTGTCGCCGCCAGTCGCTGCGCTTGGTGGCAACGGCACATCACCGCTTTACCCTGTTCGATGCTCTGTAGTTTCAGCCAGTGGGCACGGCGGAGTACCGCCATGCCCAGGCATCACGAAGCTGTCGCGTGGTGTGCGTGGCTTGCGTAGTATTCGCCCGCTACGGCCACCCGCTTCGCTTTTACATAACGCCGCATTGCCCTCAGTGCCCGCCAGTCACTACGCTAAAGCTCCGTTTGGTGCCGCCCACCGCTTGCGCGCCCTTCGGGTGAAGGCAACAGGCGTTATGCAAAGTGGCCTTCGCTGGAGACGGTCGCACAGCCGTCGGCGCTCCCCGTTCGCATTCGCGCCCTACGCGCCGCCGTCTGCGCGCCCTTGTGGTGTGCCTGCACCGTGGCATCAGTCAGGCGCTGCGCGCTGCGCGCTGTGCTGCCGGTTAGTGGCCTGCGGCCAGTCATGTGGTGTGTGCCCCCACCCACCCGTGGGCCTCGCCGCTGCGCGGCTTGGCTTCGCGCTGAACTGCCCGTCCGCCCCCCGTGGGGGCTCCCTCAGTTACCGCATCAAGTCACGCCGCCTATCGGCGGCGGCCTGGCGCTGGCATGGCATTCGGCTCGATTGAAGTGGGAGAATCGACGTGATAAACCCATCGATTCCAAGAATTTCACTATGGCCGTCAAACCCTATTCGCTCGAATTGCGCTTTGCGCAAGGTGACTATGGGTTGTCAGCGCGCCGTCTGCGGGAGTTCACGGAGCTTGGTCAGATTAATGTTTTCAGTCGCGCCATCAGCGAACGATCTGAACTCAATGATCCGGCGGACTTCGTTGACGTGATTCATGTTGATGGCGATACGTTTTCTCTGGTGGGTTGCACCTTGGCGGATTTGCGCGTTGGTCACTTGCCTGCCAATAGTGGGGTGCAGCGCGATGTCGTTTTGAATGATTTGGCAGAGACAAATTACGTTAACGACTTCGTCCGTGAAGTGCAAATTCACCTTGACCGTTGTTCTGATCGCCAGGCGGTTCGCAATCAACACCAGCCTTTTTTGCCACCCGCTAAGGCCGGGGATGTCTTTGGAGTGCCATTCGTTTTTAGCACGCTGCAGCGGCGGCTACTCAGTATGGGCAAGTCAAAAGCGGGGGGTGATCAGTGGCTCAAAACAATTGAGAATTTTCAAAAGAAGGGTTTGCGGGCTGAAGAGTTTGAGTTTGCGGAACTGTCTCCTGACCTCTGCGTCCTCGACGACGAAAATGGCCAAATGTCTGCTGGTGAACTGGCGGGTTTGTGCAATTTCAAAGACCTTCGTCTTTCCGTCATTCCGGTGATCAGTAACGCACAAAAGCAGATTCGATTCGCGCAGCCGCCAGAGCGTGCACTAAAGCGCACCAAAAAGCTTCCAAAGGCACAAACCGGTCAAACACGCGAGGTGGCGGGCTTTGACCCGGTGTTGGGCTATCGAATTGAGCAGGTGGCGCACCAGACTTTGTGGGGCAATGAGAGTCACTGGCAAGCGGTTTTGTACGACGGGACTGTGCTGCAAAACGTCTGGGGGCAATCGCTATTTCCCACTAGGGATGCAGCGACCGAGCTGGCTGCGTTTCATGCCAAGCAGAATTTTCCCAAGCGATTGGCGCTGGGTCGCTTTGGCCGGTTCGCGTGGACGGGCGGCAAAGACTATCGGGAATGGTTGATCACCTTGCCGTACTATCCGGCCAGCTATCTGTCGGGGCATTTCGATGTTCGCAATGTGTTGGCACATGTGCGCTGTGACATTCGAGAAGGGGCCGATGGAAAGCGGGTGTTGATGTTGCAGGAGGTGCAAAGCGATTGGGCACAGCGCGCGCGGCGTGCGGTGAGCTCGGGCGATTCGAATTCTGATGACGAGCAGCCACCACCATTTTTCAAAGAGTGGTCAGCTTTGGCGATGAAGCTGGTTTCGTTGCATGCCGCTTTCCACGGCTTAGATGCAGTCGCTTGGACGCGGGGGGCGCATCAGGTGGTGCGCTACAACGGCCTGGGTTCTGCCGGTTTGATTGAACTGTATGACCGAACCCTACCGCGTGAGGTCAATCGGATGCTCAAGCCCATCGGCATTGCGTGTGAGATGCTAGGTGTGTTTGTGCCGGTCAATTTTGGTATCAAACAGACTGAAAATGGCTACGAGGTCTATTCGCCGGACAATGTATTGTTAGGCACGGCACCAACCTTGGAGGATGCGCAGCAGTTTGTGCCGGATGGCGCGCATGAAAAGATTTACGAGGTGCATGGGGTTCGGTTGAATGACACGGTTCGCAAGGTGATCCTGGACGTGGGTTTTCCGGCTTGGGGTTGATCGATTTACGGAGGAGAAAATATGGAACTGACTCAAGAAGGTGCTTTGCGGGCGTATGCGAAGATGATTAACACCCTGAGCACGGAGCCGATTGAAGCATTGCTGGCAGACGACTTTGTGTACGAATCGCAGTATGTCTTTGCAGCCCTTGAATCCAAGCAGGCATTTCTCGACTACATGGTGCCTAAGCTTGAAACTGTTGCGCGCGCCAAAGCTTTCGTTTATGCCGAAATGGGTACGGTCGATGCGTACTTTGAGAACCAACCTTGCGTCATACTTGCCCAGAATGAGAAATATAATTTGGTCAGTATTGTTCTTGCCAAGGTAGGCGCGGACAAGCTAATGCGTTTGGATCTATGCTGTGTCCCGACACCGCAAAGCGCGAACCGCAGTGGCGACTATCCGCAATAGCTCAGGAACGAATCAGCTAACTGGACCTCTTCAAAAACCGTGAGTTAATGTATGAATTACACGCTGGTGCCGATCGAGGAAGAATGGCTGCACACCAATGCTATGAAATATTGGCTCACAGGTGCGCGTAGGTGGCCCGCCACCTATGAGAGTTACGACTCTATTTTGCCGCCCACTGACACCGGCGCGGTTTGTTGCGTGCATTACAAAGTTTTCCAGTGTGAACTGGAGGCTTTTAGTGAGCATGCTGAACCTGAATATCGAGAGATCATCGGGTCATTTAAGCGAATATTGAAACTGTCTTGGAGCCAGCTAATTGCAGATGAGGCATTCGAGTGGCGGGAAATCCAGAGCATTCCTGGATTGAATTCCCTGCGCCTCACAAGCGCGAGCCGTGCCGTTTGTGCTCGAAACAAAGATAGGCTGTACTTTCTTGTGATTGATACACCCTACTCAGCAGAAAGCTTTGAAAGGCAAGAACAGTGGATGAATAAAATGTCGAAGCGAGCAATGTCCCAAGAAGAAACCGGCGCGCTTGCAAACCAAAGGCACAACGCCGAAAACCGTGGCGGAAGTGCTTGAGAATTGCAGCAAAATGGACGATCCATACCAACCGTTGCACAATCTGAACAATGGCATGGCTGCCGAAAGCACCGGCAAAAAAGGTAGCGGCAAAGCGAGCACCAGTCAAACTGGTGAAGTAAAGTGATCAATGCTTGCGGTGAATGCTTTCTTTAACTAAATCGGTGCGAATCATGACTTCAAAACTTCCGTCAGCGTTCGAAAGCTTGGCAGGTCTAAACAAGTTCCTTGGCGTGGCAACTATTAGTCCGGATTTTTTCATAAAACACGCACACAAGATTCTGTTCTCCACCACTTTTGTAAAGCACTTTGTGAGCTCATACCCTCAGGTTGAAGGCGCTTTTCGTGAAGCTCTGCCCTTGGGGATAGTGGAAGGCGGCATTCTCATTCACAAGTCCTTTTCATTGTTCGAATTCAAAGAGAAGGATCTGAACTGGTTTGATACACAGACGACAGAGGCACTCAAATCGCTTGTCCCAGTTGTGCAAGACGCCGAACTTCCCGCATGGCTTCAAGAGAGTAAATGGGCGATAGAGGGTGCGTTCGAATAGGCGTTTTGCGAAACAGATTTAGGGCTCCAGTAGTTTGTGTAGAAACCCGAACTTTCGGCCAATGTCGTGGAAGCTGATTTGCACCAGCCGGTCATGCTCCGCCTTTAGCCGCTGGTAAGTGACCCAGTGCATGCCCTTGGGCTTGCCACCATCACCATTCAGAATACCAGCCTCCCAGCCCAGTCGCTTGCGCAGCTTGTCCGCCCGACGGCCTGAGCGGTCCCCCACCCCTTCCTTCTGGCTCGCATAACCCAGGCCGCAACAGCTCCGGCAGGTGAAGTATTTGCTTCGCCCATAAATCACGGCAACACGCTTGCTGCAGGCTGGGCACGTAAACCATTGCCGCATCCCGCCAAACCGGCACGGTGTGTTTTGTAGATGTACCCATTGCTCAATCGACTCGCCCGTACTTCGCTTTTGGTAACAAAGCTGCACGGCTTGCAAAGCCACGCGAATGGTGATTGAAGATGTCTCCCGGTCGCAAACCGTCCAGCACCACCCGAAGCTGTTGCCATTCACCAGAAGGCCGCTGCGAGCCAGCTTACGAATGTCTAGCGGCGTGGATTCCTCGGTCACGTCCTTGCCGCAATAGGTGGCCTGCCTGCCGCTTCCACGTCCGCCCATTTCAATTCTCCTTAGTTTCTATCGAAATCATTTGGCAAATTCGGCATGGTCTTGTCACCGTCTACCGCCTCAATCACCCGCTAACCCGCATGGATGCTGGGTTTCATGCTCTTTTCTCCATGCCTGAAAAGTTGCCGATTTGAATTGGCTTTTGACGCCTATTCAAGCAGTTTTGGCGGCTCGAAGGTCTTTCAGCTTGATCAGCATGGCCAAAGTGCGCTCAAATTTGCGGTCCAGGTGCGTTTCGTACCGGGAAAGCTTCTCCAGCTTGTAGGCTTGAAGCCCCTCGCCAATGGTTTGGTTCACGATGGCGTCGTGGTGGCGGGCTGCTTTTTCTTGCTGGTGGACAAACGGCGTGATGTGCTCGGTGATGAACGCCGCCAATCCCGTGGCGTCGGCGGTGTATTCCTCGTCATCCACATAGTTTTGCCACCACTCGCGGGTGTCGGGCAGCAAGGCACGCAGGGCCTTTTCATAAGCCTGGTCGCCACCCTTGCGCAGGATGGCGCTGGCTTTGTTGCTGGCATCAATGTCATGTTTGGCGCTTTGATGGCTTTCGACCACATCCTCCGGTTTCAAGTCCATCAGATGGCGGATGTCGGTGTTCTCGCCAGATAGCCCCATCTCAAACGGTGCCGCCGCCGGAATGACGGTCTTGGCACTGCGAGCGGATTCCTTCAATCCCTTATTGATGGTGGCACCCTCGGCTTGCAGCACGCGGCGCTTGCGCCAGATCACGCTGGCCAATTCCTCAATCAAATGCTGCTCAGTCGCACCAGCGGGAAGGTGTTCGTCTATCAGCGAATTGACCAGGCTTTCATAGTCCGCGTGGCTCTCGTGGCTGAGCACGGTGTAGCGGCTCAGAATGCCGTGTTTGAGAGCGTTGAAGCGGACGACTTCATAAGCTGGGGGCTTTGTCTCTACGGCGAGCGGTGCGGCGGGATTCGACGCGGCCTTAGGAATTGCGGTATTGGTGGTGATGGTGTTCATGAAGGGCTTTCGGTGTTTCGGAAATTCGGTTTTGAGGTTGAGGTCAAGAAGTCAACGAAGGCTTGGCAAGGTGCATCTCGGCTATTCGCAGTACGCGCGCCAAAGTGCTGTGCCAACGCCACATCGCTGTCCGTACCGGCTGCCGCGACCCGCAGCAATGCAGGTCGGGCAGTTGAAGTGGTGCGCGTGGTAGGCCGCCGCCAGCTCTTTCCAGTCCAATGGGTTGTCGGGTGGATCGGGTGAATGGCACGTCGCTTGGCTTGTTGCATCGTTCGCCGCTGTCAGCCAGTCGATCAACAGCGCCTTGCTGCTTCGGATGAGCTCACGCAGGTCGGCCGTAATTTGGCTGCGCGGTGTCACTGCCAGCCCGCCTGCGGGAGCTAAGGAGAGGTTCAATCCTGCGTGGGCGAGTTGGGCCATCACCGTTTCTACGGCTAGCGTGGTCATCAGAAAATCTCCACGTCATCAAGCTGACCGGCACCGATACCTGAACCGACACTGTCGTCAACGTCCTGAATCTCGCAACTCGGCGCAACTCTCGCAACTGAGGGGCTTGCTTTGTCCGTTGCGGCACGCTCCACCGTGCGCACTACCGTCCAGCGCTTCAAGCCGTTGGTCTTGTTGGCAAGCACCAGGCGCAGCCCGGTGCAAAGTTGCCCGGCGTGGCGCTCCAGCCATCTGCCCAAAATCCGCACATTGAGCTTGCTGTTTTGCCCCGCAATTTCATCGAGCGCATCAAATAGAACGGACTGGGCACCGAATATCTCCATCGCTTTGGTGATGGCCTGCGCCGGTGACGTGGGCGTGGTGCCAAAGGTAGCTATCCAGGCGTTCAGTAGTGCCGCCAGCTTGGAAGTTTCCGGGTTCTCGGATGCGGCACGGTCGATTGAATCCGCAGGGTCCACAAACAAGGGCAAGTCGGTTAAGTCCCGGCCTGACTCCATCATGCGTTCCCGAAGCCAGCACAAGGGCTGCCGCACCAAGTCGTCCCATAGCTCGAATGAAGCAATACGCCCCGTCGCCACCTTGGGTCGGCCAGCCGCAATGTAGGCCCTCACAATGGTCAGCGCGGCCACCACCAAGGCTTGGCGGTTGTTGCAGACCTCGGTGAGTGGGTCGAACTCGAACTCGCGTTTGAAAGGCGTTTCAATTTGCGCATCCAGGCGCGCCAACAATATCCGGCGGTGGGTGTCCCCGGTTAAGACGAGGTTATTGCCGGACACCAGAAACAGCGCGCGGTTCGGCAACTCCACATTCTCCGAGACGCCCAACACGCGGTCGGCAAACAGGGACGATGTCAAGAACGAGTCGATCACCGAGTTGCCTAAGGGCTCGCGCACGTTGTCCCACAGCAGCACCTTGGAGCCACCGCGCAGCGCGGCAAACAGTCGCTTGCGGCACTCGTCCTCTTCATTGGTGGGCGGCAGCACGGCTACATCTCCGCCAGTGGCCAGCGCACCAATGCACTTTGCCAACAAGGTTTTGCCGGTGCCCGCCGCTGGCGCATCAAAGCCGGTGGCCGGGCAGGTGGGCAGTGCGGGGCGCAAACAGGCGGACAACATGGCAGCCAAGGTGACACCTATGGCGACTTCATCTGCAAAGGGGAACAACCGAATCGGGTGCCAGAGCTTGGCCAACGCGTCCAGGGCTTGATCAATTGTGGGTGACTGCGGCACTGCCAGCGGATAGGCTTCGGTGGTGACGTACATCAGCCCGGTAGCAGGGTCATGGCCAGGCTCGTCAAGCACGCTGCCGTCGGGTCGCAAAGTGGGTGCCGTGGTGACCGCCGTCAACTTGCGAAAATTGCGGCTGCCGTGTTTGGCAATGATGGCGTTGGCAATGTAGGTGGGTGCGTCTTCTGGGATTTCTCGGGTGGAGGTCACGTTGCCGTCGTCATCGCGCTCGGTCTTGACGCTGTAGAACTCGGCCACCCGGCCCGCATGATCCACCAGCCAGTCCCGGCTGACCGGGGTGGCTTTGCCGTCCGCGACAAACGCGATGGCATTGGTGCCAAAGTCAAACAGCTCACTGCGGTCGCGCAAGACATGCAACACGGCATCGGTAGAGTCCACCCGCATGCCCCGGCCCAACTGAACCCGTGCCGACTGGCGGCGCAGCTCGTAGCGCATGCCGCCATGCCGGTGTGAAAACAGGTCCGGGCGGGTGCCGTTCAGCAGACGGGCCACAGCCACGCGCCGATCAGTGTCTGGGTCCAGTGGGTCGGCAAACCGGGCGTTGTGCCAGCGGTGCGGGTTGTCCAGAAGCTGGGCCACATTCACCACCTGGCCGTCGGCGCAAGTCAGCTCATAGTCACCCATCAGCACTTGGTGCACCGCAGCGCGCTCCAGTACGTTGGTGGCTTGCGCCAGCTTGATGCCACGGCGCTGCGCCAGAGCAGGTGCCTTGTCTGCCACCCAATTACGCCGGGCGGTCTCGCATTTTTCAGCTACCGCTGCGCGTGCCGTCTTTTGTCCGGCCTGAGCCTGCTTCTTGATCGAGGGCGTGGCGCTGTCGATCAGCAGGCGAAGGTTGAATTGGGTCGTTGCGTCCCCGTAAATCACGCCGTCAACCCCAGCGCGGGTCACGCCGTCCACCAACACCGATGGTCCGGCAAAGTCCAGCCGCTCTGGCTGCCAGACGGATACATCGACAAGGCATCTTGGCAGACGCTGGCCTGCGGCACCTACTTCGCACCAGCCATCACCCAGTGTGGCCCACAGCAGGGCCTCTAACGCCTTGCCTGCCTCGGGGATCAGGGTGGCGTCCAACACGGGGATGTACAGGCGGTGGCGGGTCAAGCCGGACAAGGTGCGGCCATCCGGTCCAACGCACCCCGCCGACGCGCTGGGCCGCCAAAGCATGGAGGCTTCGGCCAAAGCTGGCGCGGCTGCAATCAAGCGATCCCGAAACTGCAATGCAGACAGTTCGCCGTCGGGCAAACCGTCGTGGTCCAGCATCATCACGCCCGGCGCGGCCCGGAACTTGAAGTTCTCGCGGGTGCGGGCGATGGCACCTACCTCTTGCGTCTCGGTATCCGCTTGGGTGCAGACTGCCACAGAATCATCTTTGGTAACACCCCATGTGACCGCTTGCGCGCTGGTCAGTGCGTCCAACTGGGTCTTGAGCTCGTGCAGATCGGCCACGATTACCCGTTGCGCCTGACCCCGGCTGAGCATGGCCGAAGTTTCCTTGCGCATGCCGCCATCGGCGTTGATGCCAATGATTTTGGTCAAGCGGGTTGGCTTGATGCTGGTGATCACTGTGAATGCCAATGGCAGTGTGGGCAAATCTGCGCAGTTGTGAGAGTTGTCTGGAGTTGCGAGATTTGGGGTGGCTTCGTTCGGGTCGTCCTGGACCTTGAAAGCGTCTTTCATGACTACAGCCCCACCATGGTCATCAACGCTTTGCGCTTGATGTGCAGCGCCAGCACCAACTCACGGATTTCGGCGTCGGTCTTGCCGGAAATGCGGGCGGCGTTCAGCGACTCAATTTCATTCGCTGGCCAGCCCACGGCCCGTGGCCCCAGGCTGACGGGTTTGGTCCACAAGCCTTGCGCAATGCGCAGGTAGATGGTGGAGCGGGAGTAGCCAGACTGGGATTTGGCAGCCGGGATTCGCAGGATGGTGTGCGTCATGTTGGCACCTCGTTGGGTGTTGTTGAACATGCCGCGATTGAATCGCCGTGTCGCGCTTTCGTGAACTGCTGCTGCCTAGCAGCGGCTAGCCTGTGCTTAGCAGCGACTAGGCTCAGGCGTGTTGGTCAAAGCCCTGCGTGCAGCGTCGTAGGACATATCCAGCGCAGCGCATTCTTGCTCCGCGCAAAGGGTCCTTGACGAGTACTTGCCACTTGCCCATAGTTCTTGAATATTTCTCTTTTTGTCCCTGGAGCCGCCGGGCTGATCGTGCAGCGCATTCGCGGCGGTCTGGGCGGTTTTTTTGCGCCACTCGGATGTTCCCAAACCAGGTGGCTCAGTTGCATCGGCGCTACTAACAGCGGCAAAATCCTCCGCCTCAATCTGTTCTACATGGGCCCGACAAAACAACCCACTTTCCAGTGACGGCCAATCCGGGTGTTCTGAAAAAGTGCCGCGTGTACCCCCATAGATCGGGTGAATATCCAAAAGGCGGGATTCCGCTATCTTGGCCTTAATAAAAGCCACCGCGTGCAAGCCCGGTAATTTGTTCCACCGCTCGATCAGCGCCGCGCCTACGATGTAGCGGTCAGCCGGGTCAAACTGGTTGATGTCATCTTCCCTAAACCAACAAGCCATCAAAGGGGCGATGTAGTCGTGGGTGTCACTACCCGTTGCATAGAAAAAACGGGGGGGTGGCACTAACTCGTTGGCATTTAAATACGCGGCTAAACCCCCATCCTTTGGACCAAGCCATATCCATGCAGCCAGTTCCTCGGGTGTGGCACCCAGCCGCCGCGTCAATTGGTGCATGGCATTGGGGTACGCGATGTACCGGGCAGAAACTGTCGGCCCTGTTGAAGGCGCGCCATCCACGTTTTGACTTAGTTTTCGCTCGGGAAAGTAGTCACCCCGCGCCAGCCGCTGCTGCGCATCCATGCGGGCGAGCTCCTGCTTGAGTTCTGTCAGTCGGGTTTCCTTGAGCGCCAGCTCGGCGGCGGTTGGTGTCGCAACTGCTTCCCACTCGGCAACCTGCGTCTTTAGGCTGATCATCTGCTCAAAGAAGTCCCACCAAAATTTTTGATCTTGTGCCGTGGCTGGGTCATGCTGGTAGTCCAACTGCAAGGCCACGCTACGCCGCTGGTTTGCTGACAATTTGTCCCACGGCATCGGGAAAAACTCTTGCTCAACCCGTTGGCGCAGGGGGTCGGGTAGGTCGCAGAGTGGGGTTTCGAACCAATCTTCAAACGCCCAGGTCAGTGAGTCAAAATTGTCCATTACGCTCCCGTTGCTGTGGTGAAATACACGCTGTTAAACGCTATGGCATCTACTTTACATGGCCCGACCAAGGCGGAATGTTGAATAACTGCCAATGGCAATCGGATCACGGTCAGGGACAGGAAAACAAATAAATGGCGCTTTCGCTCAACAAACCCAAGCTAGACAACCTCGCCAACGAAATCTGGAAATCTGCCGAGCGCCTGCGCGGCAAGTTCAAGGCTTACGAGTTTCAGAGCGTCATCCTGCCCATCATCGTCATCCGCCGCCTGGAGTGCGTGCTGTTGGCCTGGCGCAAGTCCAAAAGTGCTGAAGTGCTGGCCAAGCGCCCCACGCTGACCGAGGCAGATCTGGCCAAACAGGTGAAAGGGCTCGAACTCAACCCTGAGCAGTCACCGTTTTCCAATGCCACCCATTGGACCTTGCGCAAGGTTGTTGAGGACGACCCAACCTTGCTGGAAGAGAACTTTAGGGCCTACATCAACGGCTTCTCCAAGAACGTTGACGACATCATTGAGCACTTCAACTACCGCGCCACCATTGGCCTGATGGTCAAGAACAATCGCCTTGCCCCCATCCTCAACCAATACAAAGAGCTGCCCCTCGGCCCCGACCACCTGTCGGGCCTGGAGATGGGCTACATCTACGAAGAGCTGCTGCGCCGCTTCTCGGAGCAAAGCGGCGACGAAGCCGGGGAGCACTTCACCCCGCGCGAGGTCATCCGCCTCATGGTGGAGCTGCTGGACATTTCTGTGGCCGACCGGCACATCTCCATCTATGACCCGGCCTGCGGCACTGGCGGCATGTTGTCGGTGGCCAAGGAGCACTTGCTAGACCGCGCCGCCACCCCCGCCCAGCGTGCCAACGTGGACAAACTGGTTACCATGCACGGGCAAGAACTGTCCCCCACCAACTACGCCATTTGCCAGGCCGACTTGCTGATCAAAAAAGACAAGCAGGCCAAAATATTCTTGGGCAACTCGCTCATTCCGCATGTCTTGCACAGCCGTGAACCGGGCGACCAGTTGGCGGGCAAAGCAGACCGCTTCAACTACATGCTCAGCAACCCGCCTTTTGGCGTGACCTGGGGCGGCAAAGACGGCTATGAGACCGAGGCGCGCAAGCTCAGCAAAACCCGCTATGTCGCCGGGCTGCCCCGGGTGAACGACGGCGCGCTGCTATTCCTGCAAACCATGCTGGCCAAGATGATTGACCCGGCCAACGGCGGCAGCCGCATTGCCATTGTCTTCAACGGTTCGCCCTTGTCCAATGGCGACTGTGGCTCGGGCGAGAGCGAAATCCGCCGCTGGATTCTGGAAAACGACTGGCTCGACGCCATCGTCATGCTGCCCGACCAGCTTTTCTACAACACCGGCATTTACACCTACATCTGGCTTCTGCGTAACGACAAGCCCGCCAGCCACAAGGGCCGTGTGATGCTGATCGACGCTAGAGCGCAGTTCGAGAAAGAGCCCAAGGCCTTCGGTAACAAGCGCAACCGCATGACCGACACCCACCGCCAGTGGATCGAGACCCGGTATCAAACAGGCTGGAAAGCGGATGGAAAAACGGATGGCAAGACGGGCGGGGCCTCTGCGACTGCTACACCTACTGCTGATCCCCACATCAAGCTATTCAAGCCCAAAGACTTTGCCTTCCATAAAGTCAAAGTCGTGTTCTGGCAGACCGACGCGCACGACCAGCCCGCCACCGTGACTGAGCCGTATGAAAAAGCCTTTACCGCTGCCAACCTGAAGAAGGAGCAAGAGTTTCACGACAGCGACATCAGCTTCAGCCTGCGCGTAAGGGCGGCCGGCAAAGAGAAAACCGTCACCATCGCCCTGAAGCCTGGTGACAGCGCCGCGAAGAAGCTGAAAGCTGCGTTGGGTGACAGCACTACCCTGTGGCCCGAGATTGTGTCGGTGCAGTGGACGCACCGGCACTACGTGGCCGACGACGAATACATCCCCCACGGCGAAGACATTGCCGCCTTCTTGGAGCGGGAAATCGCCAAACCCATCATCCGTTGGGAAGACAGCCCGCAGCTCGGCTACGAAATCCTGCCCAACAAATACTTCTACCGCTACCAGCCACCCACACCGGCCAAGGACTTGCTGGCCGAGTTTTGGCGGCTGGAGAAGGAGGCGGAAAAGATGTTGGAGGGGCTGGCGAAATGAGTGTCACTGGCCACGGTACAACAGTAGAGTCAAGCTTGCTCGGTCAATCGCCGGATAATTGGCGAGTTGATCGTATTCGCGATCATTTGTCGGGCATTGTGGGCGGCGAGTGGGGTGACGATCCCGATGCGCATGATGAGGGGGTCGAGCTACCAGTGATTCGCGTCGCTGATATTCGTGATCTCGATCTGACGGTTCAAGGTCTTACCATTCGGCGAATCAAAGAGTCGAAGCTAACTGGACGATTGATTGGAACGCAGACGATCCTTCTCGAAAAATCTGGTGGTGGCGAGAACAAGCCCGTTGGGCGAGCGGTGCGCACGAACATGGTGACGTTTGATGCCGTTTGCTCGAATTTCATGGCGAAGGTTGACTGTTGCGGCACTGTTGCGCCTTCATTTGTTGTTTACACACTCGATGCCCTTTACTCTTCCGGTGTGAACGGTGCTTGTATTCAGCAAACGACCGGTATTCAAAATCTGCGCGTGTTGGATTACCTGAACACAAAGGTCGCGTTTCCCCCCGTGCCCGAACAGCGCCGCATCGCGGCCTATCTGGACGCAAGCTGTGCCGCCATCGACGCAGCCGTTTCCGCCAAACGCCGCCAGCTTGACACCCTGGACGCCCTGCGCAAGTCCATCATTCAGCGGGCGGTGACGCGGGGTATTGCATCCGACGCTGCACCCGAAGCCACGGGCAATGTGTGGTTGGCCGAAATTCCGCGCGGCTGGAAGCTGGTGGCGCTCAAACGGATTGCCGAGATTCGCGGTGGCCTGACCCTGGGCAAGCAATACGAAGGCAAGCTGATCGAGCGCTCCTACCTGCGCGTGGGCAATGTGCAAGACGGCCACCTCGATTTGGCGGATGTATCGGTGATCGAACTCCCAGCCAGTGTGGCGGCGGGTGTGGAGCTGTGCCCGGATGATGTGCTGATGACCGAAGGCGGCGACCTGGACAAGCTGGGGCGCGGGCATTTGTGGCGCGGTGAGATTCCGGGTTGCCTGCACCAGAATCATATTTTTGCCGTGCGCTGCTTTGCGCACAAGCTCAAACCTTTGTTTTTGGCCTATGCCACAGCGGCGCAATACGGGCGAGACTACTTCGAGGCCACCGGCAAAAAGACCACCAACCTGGCCAACACCAATGCCACCAAGGTTGGTCAATTTCCCATCCCGCTGCCGCCGCTGGCAGAGCAGGTGGCCATCTGCGCCTATCTCGATGAAAAGACGGCAGAGGTGAAACGCATCACCGCGACCATCACCGCCCAAATTGAAACCCTCATCGGCTACCGTAAATCCCTGATCCACGAATGCGTGACCGGGCAACGGCGGGTTACAGATGCGGACGTTCGGGCCTTGGAATGAACGCGGCGCTGCATCAGTTACGGCTTAGAAGTTGCTACTATTTTTATAGCTGCTTGCGCACATTCCACGAATACGAAGGGACTTCCCGCTTCCCGGTAACGGCATCAAGTGCCAAGATTGGGTTTGGAAGTCAATCTGCAACCTTTAGAAGGAGA
>NZ_JAAFHA010000067.1 GCF_010365055.1 Rhodoferax sp. | reverse complement strand
TCGTGCCATTACAACTTTCTCAGAATAACGCCATTAGACCATTGATTTCATTGGGTTTCGGTGGTGGTTCAGGCTTTGAACTGTCGAACCCGGGTGAGCAGGTGGCGGTCTTGCTGCAACGCGGCGGCGTCGGCAAAGCGGTAATCAAACCAGGCATTGAGACCCGCCAGCAGACTCAAGGGAACCAGCAGCAACAGCAGCAAGCGCCGCTGCAGGCCGGAGGACATGGTGGCCAGCTGCATCCAGTCAAAGAGCCAGTTGGCGCGGGTCGCTGGTACTGCTTTCGATCAACTCCAGACGGTAGCCGAAGCCACGAATCGAGCGCAAGCCGATGCCATGCGGCTCCAACTTGCCACGCAAGCGAGAGATGTAAACCTCCACCGCGTTGGGCGTGATCTCTTTGTCCCAGCCGGTCAACGCTTGCAGCAGTTTGTCTTTGTTGGCGGGCTTGGGTGCGTTGATGAGCAAGTACTCCAGCACCGTCCACTCACGCGGCCCCAGTTCGAGCGACTGGCCGCTGGGACGCAAGCAGGCCAGCCTTGTGGCGGTGTTGAGCTCCAGCGCGCCAAAACTGAGCACCGCCGAGGTCGACGCTTGCGAGCGGCGCAACAGCGCGCGCAGGCGCGCCAGCAACTCGGGCAACTCGAACGGTTTGATCATGTAATCGTCGGCACCCGTGTCGAGCCCCTGCACCCGCTCGTGCAGGGCATCGCGCGCAGTGAGCAGCATTACGGGCATGGCGGGCGCGTCCTTGCGCAGGCGCTGCGTCAGCGCCAGGCCATCCATGCCGGGCAGACCAATGTCGAGGATGGCGACGTCAAAGTACTCGTGGCGCATGGCTTCCAGCGCGCGCTCCGCACTGCCCACCCAGTCCACCGCGTAACCGGCGTCGGTGAGGCCGAGCTTGATGCCGCTGGCCACCATGACATCATCCTCCACCAACAATAATCGCATGAAATTGGCCTCCAGCCCCGATGGAATAAGCACATATAGCTATTAAAATAATAGCAAATTAATTCTCAATGCGCTCAGCTTCCAGCCCCAGGCCGTTGGTCGGCGCGGGTCCAGCAGGGGCGCCTTGGGACCGGCTTTTGGTGTTTTGTCAATGCGAGCGAATCATCGTGCCAAAGGCCTGATCGGTCAAAATCTCCAGCAGCAGCACATGCGGCACCCGGCCATCAATGATGTGCACCGAGTTGACACCGCTCTTGGCCGCATCAAGCGCACCGCTGATCTTGGGCAGCATGCCGCCGCTGATCGTGCCGTCAGCAAACAGTTCATCAATCTGGCGCGCACTCAGATTGGTCAGCAGATTACCCGCTTTGTCGAGCACGCCGCTGATGTTGGTGAGCATCATCAGCTTTTCGGCCTTGAGCACGGTCGCCAGCTTGGCCGCCACCACGTCGGCATTGATGTTGTAGCTCTCGTTGTTCTCGCCAAAACCAATCGGGCTGATGACGGGAATGAAAGCGTCGTCCTGCAGCGCCTTGACGACGCTCGGGTCGATGCTGACGATGTCGCCAACCTGGCCGACATCATGCTCTTTGCTGGCATCAGCGCTGTCGCGCATTTTGAGCTTTTGGGCGCGAATCAGACCACCATCACGGCCGGTCAGGCCCACCGCCTTGCCCCCCGCCTGGTTGATCAGGCCGACGATGTCTTGCTGCACTTCACCACCCAGCACCCACTCGACAATCTCCATGGTTTCGGCATCGGTCACGCGCATGCCCTGGATGAACTCACCCTTTTTTCCAAGACGCTTCAAGGCGGCTTCTATCTGCGGTCCGCCGCCGTGCACCACCACCGGGTTGATGCCGACCAGCTTCAAGAGCACCACATCCTCGGCAAAATCGGCCTGCAAGGCCGGGTCGGTCATGGCGTTGCCGCCGTACTTGATGACCATGGTCTTGCCATGGAACTTGCGGATGTAGGGCAGCGCCTGGGCCAGGATTTCGGCTTTGTCGCGCGGGAGAATTTTGCTGACGTCGGTCATGGGGTGTTGTGCCTGAGGCTGAAAAGTCGGTGGGTAAATTGTGCCGTAACTTGCCCCAAGCGATTGACGCAACTCAGCTTTTGATCGCGAAATCTTCTTTGCTTTTGCCGTCAACCAGCAGCGCCGTCAACCAGCGTGGTGTCAAACCGCGGCCACTCCAGGTTTCGCCATTCGGGCCGCAGTATTTGGCGGGCACCGGTGCGGCGACTTTCTTGGGGTCGCCAGCGCCGGCGAGTTTGGCGGTAGCACCGGCCTTGACCACTTTGGTTGGTTTGGCTTTGCCCTTGGCCCCGCGCGCCTTGCCCGGCTGCAAATCTTTCAGGGTAATACCGAAGGCTTGCATCTTGACCAAAATGTCCTGCACCGTCTTGCCAAACTCCCGGGCTTTGATTTCGCCAGCCTGTTTCTGCAGTTTCTCTATCTGACTTTGAATCTCGATCAAATCACTCATACTAAACCCTCTTTGTTAGACATCTTGAAATCCCTGTCACGGCGGCTTCAACCGGCCATGTTTTCAAAACTAATTGAATGGGTCATATTATCTCTTCTTATAACCTTCGAACCCGGCACCGTTGTGACTTTAATTTCCAGCTATTAATGCCAAGCGTCCAGCCATTTGATATTCAGCACCGGGCGACGACATATTCCAGGAGTATGTCAAAAGACAATTTCAAATGAGACTTGCGCACTTGCGATGATAAATTCAAGGCTACCTCAACGGGCTGCAGTCAACAAAAACAAGCTCAAAAATGAATCCCCTGCATCATCTGCTGCATGGCCAGCGCCTCCGGCGAGAGGTGTTGCTTCAACACCTTGTCGCCCGGCTTCGCCCCCTTGGCCGCGCCCGAGTCCGGGAACATCCGGAAACTGGTGTTCATGGCGATTTGCGCCACCCTCGGCAGCACGGCATGCAAAATCTGACCGGTAATACCGAGCCGGGTGGCAATGCGCACCGGCTTGAAAATACAAGCTTCAGCAATCATGTCGGCGGCTTCCTCGGGCGCCAAGGTCGGCACGTTGTTGTACAGCCCGGTTGGCGCAATCATGGGGGTGCGCACCAGTGGCATGTTGATGGTGGTGAACGTGACGCCCTGATCGGCAAACTCGCTCGACGCGCAGCGCGCCCAGGCTTCCAGAGCCGCCTTGGAGGCCACATAGGCACTGAAACGCGGCGCGTTGGTGAGCACGCCGATCGAGCTGATATTGACCACGTGACCGTGGTGCTTGGCCACCATGCCCGGCAGCAAGCCCATGGTGACGCGCAAGCAGCCAAAATAATTGAGCTGCATGGTGCGCTCAAAGTCATGAAAACGGTCGTAGCTGGACTCAATGGCGCGGCGAATGGAGCGGCCTGCGTTGTTGATCAGGAAATCCACGCCGCCATGCTCATCAGTCAATTGCTTGATAAACCGGTCGCAGTCCGCCATGTCGGCAATGTCCGCCGGGTAGGCGATGAAACGGTAGCCTTTGGCCTTGGCCTCCTTGCAGGCTTCATCCAGCTTGTCGACGTCACGCCCGCAGATGACGGTAATGGCCCCGGCCTCGGCAAACTTGTGCGCAGTCGCCAGGCCGATGCCCGATGAGCCACCGGTGATCAGGACCACTTTGCCGGCCACCGTGCCGCGCAGGGTGTGATCAATGTGCAGGGCAGGGTCGAGATGACGCTCCCAGTAATCCCACAGACGCCAGGCGTAGTCTTTCAGGTTGGGGCATTCGACACCTGTGCCTTTGAGCGCGGCCAAGGTGTCGCGGCAATCAAAGCGCGTGGGGTAGTTGACAAAGGTGAGCATGTCCTCGGGCAGGCCCAGGTCTTTCAGAATGGCCTGGCGCACCCGGCGCACCGGCGCCAGTGCCATCAGGCCCTTGGTGACGCTGCGCGGAATAAACCCGAGCAAGGCGGCGTTGACGAACAGATTCATCTTGGGCGCGTGCGCGGCGCGGCTGAATATGTCGAGTACGTCGCCCACGCGGTAGCCCACCGGGTCCACCAGGTGGTAGCACTTTTTCGTGATACCTTTTTGGTGACTGATGGCGTCCAGTGCATCCACCACAAAGTCCACCGGCACAATGTTGACGCGCCCACCTTCCAGCCCCACCGAGGGCATCCAGGGCGGCAACAACTGGCGCATGCGCTGAATCAGCTTGAAGAAATAGTAGGGGCCGTCGATCTTGTCCATCTCGCCCGTGCGGCTGTCACCCACCACCATGGCGGGGCGGTACACCGACCAGGGCAGCTTGCTCTGCTGGCGCACGATTTTTTCACTCTCATGCTTGGTCCGGAAATAAGGGTGCTCGTAACTCTCGGCTTCCTCAAACATGTCCTCGCGGAACACACCCTCGTACAAGCCAGCCGCCGCGATCGAGCTCACATGATGGAAGTGCCGGGCCTGAATGGCAGCGGCGAGTTCCACCGCGTTGCGGGTGCCGTCAATGTTGATGGCAACCTGGCTGGCTTCATCAGCCGCCAGGTCATAGACGGCAGCCAGGTGGAAGAAATGATCAATCTGGCCCTTGAGCCGTTTCACGGCATCGGCAGACACTCCCAGCTTTTTGGCAGTCACGTCGCCGAATACCGGCACCGTGCGGGCCGCACTGGCACCCCAGAATTTCCGCAGACCTACCACCTTGCCCTCACTCTCCCGGCGGATCAGAAAGTGCACCACCGAGCCCTTGCGCGCAAGAAGTTTCTTGACGAGACGCTTGCCAATGAAGCCGGTGGCACCAGTAACAAAATATTGCATGAGAGCCTCCAATGAACCGTAAATACTTTCAGACGCGGGGTCGCAGGACGCCATGAAAGTGCGCGGTCTCATTCTGGCTGAAATCAGTCCCCTGTTCATTCAGGATTAACCCGCGCCTGGTTAGAGCCAACGCCTTAGAAAATTAGGATGCGCCACCTACACAGCGATTCGACCGGTCATTAAAGTGCAGTCTATGTACCAAATTTCCCTGGTGCAATCTGGTTCAAACAATTCAACCGTCTATCTGGAGCATTTCATGGTCAAAAAGCTGAAGAAAATCACCCCCCAAAAGAAAACCAACATGCCCCTGAAGGGCTCAGTGAAGGACTCGGCTCAGCAAATATGGCAGGCGGGTCTGGGCGCTTTCAACAAGGCCCAGGCTGAGGGCTCCAAGGCCTTTGAAGCCTTGGTCAAGGAAGGTGTGAGCTTGCAGCGCAAGACACAATCGGCTGCCGAAGAAAAAATCTCGGAAGCCACCAGCAAAATGTCCAGCATGGCAACTGACATTTCATCCAAGGCCGCCGGTCAATGGGACAAGCTGGAAAGCATTTTTGAAGAGCGCGTGGCCAAAGCGCTGAACAAGTTGGGCGTGCCATCGGCCAAGGACGTCAATGCACTGATCGCCCGCATCAATGAGCTTAACAAGAGCGTGCAAAGGCTGTCGACCAAAGAAGCGGCACCGAAAGCAGCCGTCAGAGCGGCAGCCAAAGTTGTGCCTAAAAAAACCGTCAAACCGGCGACCAAATCAGCAGTCAAACCCGTCGTCAAAGCGGTAGCCAAGCCAGCGGTCAAACGCGCGGCCCCCGCGCGCAAAACAGCAGCGGTCGAACCAGTTGAAGCCGCTGCAGCCCAGGCTTGATAGCGGAGTGTCGTGAGACCAGTGACACAGAGTGCGCGCCGGGGACGGGCAACATGACTTCTCGGAAAGGGCGCTTTGGCGCCCTTTCCTGCTTTCTTGACCCTCGGTAGAACCGATCGCAGGATTTGATGCACGCCTAGCGCAGCCCCAACGAAGGAGCATTTCAACCTTGCTGCGTCGCAGCAAATATCCATCACCATCACCTCTACACTTTGCGCTTATGAAACCAAAAATCTCTCAACCCCCAAGAATTGCGCTGGCACTGGCGGGTGGGGGCCCGTTGGGCGCGATCTACGAGATCGGCGCATTGTGCGCGCTGCAGGAGTCTCTGAACGGCATCGACTTCACCAAGTTGCAGCACTATGTGGGCGTATCCGCTGGCGGATTCATTGCGGCAGGCCTGGCCAATGGCATCACTCCTCAGGAGCTTTGTGCGTCCTTTATCGAGAACGACAGCGATGCGGCCGAATCCTTTGATCCGTCCTGGCTCCTGGAACCCGCCTATGGCGAGTTTGCGCGTCGCGCCATCATGTTGCCCGGTTTATTGCTTTCGGCCCTGTGGCATGTGACGGCGGGGCGCAAGTCGTTCATCCGTGCCCTCGAGCGCCTGAGCCCTGGCCTGCCCACCGGCATTTTTTCCAATGAGCAAATCCACGTCGAACTGGCACGCATCTACGCGCGCGAGGGCCGCACCAACGACTTCCGCCAGCTCAAAACACAACTCACCCTGGTGGCCACCAATCTGGACAGCAGCCAGGCGGTGCCCTTTGGTCGCCCGGGCTGGGACCATGTGCCGATCTCCAAAGCGGTGCAAGCCAGCGCTGCACTGCCGGGCTTGTTTCCGCCGGTTGAGATTGATGACAACTATTATGTTGACGGTGCCCTGAAGAAAACCATGCACGCCTCTGTGGCCCTGGCCGATGGCATTGACCTGATGCTGTGCCTGAACCCGTTGGTGCCGTTTGATGCCACAGCGCCGCAGGTCGCCAAGGTCATGCGCCGGGGTCTGTCCGCTGAAAAGCACCACATCCCGCGCATCATCGACGGCGGGTTGCCTGCGGTGCTGAGCCAGACTTTTCGCTCCATGATTCACTCGCGCCTGAGTCTGGGGATGAAGCACTACGAGCACCTCTACCCTGACTCCGACATCATCCTGATTGAGCCCGACCAGCGTGACCCGGAAATGTACCTGGCCAATACCTTCAGCTACGCCCAGCGCCGCAGCCTGGCCGAGCACGCTTATCAGCAAACACGCCAAATGCTGCGCTCCAACAAAACCGGTCTGTCCGAGAAACTCTGGCGCCATGGCATCAGCCTCCACCACGAAACACTGAACGACCCCAAGCGACACCTGAGTGCGCCGGTCAAGCCCTCCAGTCAGGTCGGGCGCGCGATTGCGAATCTGCAGGAAATCATGGACGATTTGGGTCACGTCGTACGCTCTGCGGCGCATAAAAGCCGCCCCTCATGGTAAAAAAAGCGCCCCGGCGCACCGCCGAGCGAATTCTGGAGGTGACGCTGGAGTTGTTCAACCGCTTTGGCGAGCCCAATGTTTCCACCACCTTGATATCAGCCGAACTGAGTATCAGCCCGGGGAACCTCTACTACCACTACCCCGCAAAAGACGAACTCATCAACTCGCTGTTTGACCGTTACGAGCGCGCATTGAACGAGTTACTCAATGCCAGCGACGGGGTACGCGACGTGGAGGACGCCTGGTTCTTCATGCACAGTCTGTTTGAGTTGATCTGGCAGTACCGGTTTTTGTACCGCGACCTGAACGACTTACTGAGCAAAAACAGGCGGCTCGAAACACACTTCCAATCGGTCCTGAAAAACAAGACCCGCGCCGTCAAAGCGCTGCTGGACGGCATGAGCCGCACCGGCGCTGTGGCTATCGATTCCCGTGAGGTCGAAGCCACTGCCACCAGCATGGTGGTGGTGCTGACGTACTGGCTGAGTTATGAGTATGTACGCGACCCGCGCCGCGCCCTCGAACCTGAAAACGCCCAAGCCGCGCTGCTGCGCGGTGCCCACCATGTATTGAACCTGCTGGTGCCCTATCTGGAGCCGGGCCAGCGGATGCATCTGCTGCAACTGGTGGACGCCTACAATAACGGCGAGAGATAAAGAAAAGAGGCCGGTCACACCCGCCAAAGGAGACAGAAATGGCCAAATGGACCGCTTTCCCGTTCGCGGGAGATTACGTTTTTACCGCTGCCAGTGTCAAAAAGAACTGGGAACGGCTGCACCTGGGTGACGCTGAGCCGTTACCCAAAGACACCAAAGTGCTGCAAGCCTGGGCGCTGTTTCACAATGGTGAATTCCAGAAAGCCAGGGAGATGGGGCTCAAAATCGGCGGTGCCGGCCTCACCGTCGCCAACAAGGCGGCGTGCATTTACGCGACCTACCTGGAACAACAAGAAAAGGCCCGGCTCGACCTCTACATGGACGTGGTCCGGCGCGCCACTGCCCAAGCCGCCGAAGACCCCACCAACTTCAACGCCCTTTACTGGCAAGCCTATGCACTGAGTCGCTACAGCCAAGGCATCAGCGTGGCCAAAGCGCTGGCCCAGGGGCTGGGCAGCAAGGTCAAAAAAGAGCTGGAAAACGTCATCCAAATCGAGCCCAAACACGCTGATGCCCGCATCGCCTTGGGCTCGTTTCATGCCGAGGTGATTGACAAGGTGGGTTCGCTGATTGGTGGCATGACCTACGGGGCCAAAAAAGACACCGGCCTACGGCTGTTCCAGGAAGCCCTCACGCTGAACTTCCAGTCCGCCATCGGCATGATCGAATACGCCAACGCCATGCTCATGCTCGATGGCGACAAGATGATGAAGGAGGCGACCCGCCTGTACCAACAAGCCGCTGCCGCCAAGCCCATGGATGCGATGGAGCGGCTCGATGTGGAAATGGCAAGGGTCGAACTGGAAGACTGAGAAGTTTTAAGCCATTTAGGCCTCTAGCCCTTATGAAACGGTCGCATGATGCTATTTAAATAGCAGCAAAATGCGGTCAAATTTCCCACGGAAGCATCAAGGTCAACAGGGTCAGCGTGGCAAACTCTGGCTCAAACTGGTCGATGATTTTTTGTGGATCGGGGCACAGCGTGGTGTCGCTGATCACGCCAAACTGCACCCCCCCGCCGTAACTCAAAATCGAGACGCCCAATCCCACCGTGCCCGACTGCGGTACCCAAACCAAGTTTTGCTCCAGCGTGGCGCCGAGAAACTTGAGTTTCTCGCGCGGACCCGGCACGTTGGTCATGACGGCGGTGGTTTTTTTGGAGAACAGAGTCAACAGTGCGTCTTGCGCCGGCTTCATCAACACCCCTGCCACCGCCAGCAACGCATACGCCAGCAGGGGTTGCATGCTGCCTTTCATGTCTCCCATGCGCGCGCGCACCGCGAACACGCGCTCAATCGGGTTCTCGATGCCAATGGGCAGCACCACCGGCGCCAAGCCAAAACGATTGCCCAGCTGGTAGGAATCTTCGATCGGGCGCAGGTTCACAGGCACCATGGCCCGGATCTCCTTGCCGGCAACGTCATCGCCGAAAGACCTGAGGTACTTGCCCAGGGCGCCCGCCACGCAACTCAACAGCACATCGTTGACCGAGCAGTTCAAGGCGCGCCCGACCGCCTTGACCTCTTCCAGCGGAATCGGTTGACACCAGGCCACGCGTTTGCGCGTGCCGGGCGTGCCCTTGAGGCGCGTCGACGAGTCATCGGGCATGAGCGCCAACGCGGCCGCATCGCGCACCACCTGATACGTCATTTTGGCCAGGTCCAACGAACCGGCCAGACTTTTCTCCAGGCCTTGCTCCACGCTCTGTTTCGGATCGAGCAGCATCGCCAGGGCGTTGACCGCGCCGTCCCCCACCGCGTCAAGTGTTTTGACCGCCGCCTGCGTGAACGGCCGGATCAGCGTGTCTGCAAGCCAGTCATCCGCACCCGCCGGCCCCTCAGCCGACGCAGGCGTGGTCGCGCTACGGGGGGGTGCAGAACCGCCATCCACCAGCGACTGGGTCACGGCAATCAGCGCCAGACCATCGGCAATACAATGATGCAGACGCGCCATCAAGGCCGAGCCGCCCTGGTAATGCTCAACCAGGCGAAACTCCCACAAGGGATGGTTCATGTCAAGCGCTTGCATGGCGAGTTCTGCCAGACGCTCCTGCAAGGCCGTTTGCTCCGCGCCTTTGGCCGTGACCGGCAAGGTCTCGCGCACGACGTGGCGCTCAATGTGGAAATCCATATCCGTGATCCAACTGGCGCCGCTTGCATCCTGCAGCACCCGCTGCCCGAAGCGCGGGTATTTCAGCAACCGCTCTTCAATGCGCTGGCAGACCGCCGGGTAACTAACGCCGGGCTTGATGATCCACACCCCGACGATCAACATCAAATTGCTGGGCGAATCCATCCGCAGCCAAGCCGTATCGACCTTGCTCATGCGCTCCTGGATCGGCCCGCATGGCTGAGCTTCATCCCCGGATGCCTTCTTTTTAGCCCGTGGGCCCGCTGCCCTCTGTGCGGTTTTGGTCGTTTTTTGGGCAACGATTCGGGTAACCATAAACACTCCTGACCGGGCAAAGCCACGGCATAACAACAGTTGCTGGGGAACACCCCCTATTCTGTCGACAAGACGCACACTAAGATACAGCGCATTGAACTCAACCTGGTGGGTTCTTGACTTTATCTGGAGAAAATCATGTCTGACCTGAAAACGAAATTCGAAACTGCCCTTGCCGATTCAAAAAACCTGAGCGAGCGCCCGGATAACGCCACACTACTCAAGATTTATGCCCTCTACAAGCAAGCCAGCGTTGGCGACAACACCGACAAAAAACCTGGCTTCAGCGACATGGTGGGGCGTGCCAAATGGGAAGCCTGGAACAACCTCAAAGGCACCAGCAGCGCCGATGCCATGCAACAATACGTTGACCTGATTGAGTCCTTGAGCTAGAGCACCCGCAGTCGCGCTCGCCTCAGGGCTTCTTGGAAGCATGGGGTTTCGCATGCGCCCGGGGCTTGGGCTTGGGCGTGAGCAGCTCATCGAGATTTTGTGTGATTTCGCTCTCGATCCGCGCCTTGAACGCGCCAACCAGAAAACCAAGTTTGGCCTGGAGTTCAAACCTGTCTTGGGTCACCGACAAAGTGCCTTGCACACCCGAGCGTGCAAAAGTCACTTCATCGGCCGTCTTGCCTTCCTCGTAGGTACAGCGCATGCCAAATTCTTGTTCGGCGTTTTCCGCCCATTTGAACGCGACCTCACGTGCATGAACCAAGCCAAGCGTGTGATGACGCACGATATGAAGATCAGCCACTGAGATGCTCCGTTGTTGTTTGTTGCAGGACTCGGGTCCGCTGCGCCTTGGGCATTTGCGCCAACTGCCGCACTGCATCATAAAACCGTTGCCAGTCGCGCCCCTGGCGCTCAAACAAAGCCTCGAAGCCCGGCACCAGTTCGTCATACGCAGCCCAAGCGGCCAGCGCCGCATTGGTGGCGCCCGCGACCCAGGCGTCATAGCCAGCGTAACCACCCCAACTCGTTCTCAGCCGGGCGTAGTCATCATGAAAATCCTTCATCACTTCCTTTTTCATAGCTACTTGCCCTGCAGTGACGGGGGCTAGAGGCTTATTTATCTTATAAATATCCGCCAGCCGGGTACGCGTTACGCGCGACAGCGCCCGTATCTGGCGACGCCGGGCATCAAACTCTGCGTACTCTTTGCGGGCCATTGCCGAGCCATGCAGCGCGAGCCAGCGCTGACCACCGAGTCGCTCCACCGCCGTGGCAAACGACTCATTGAACACGGTATCGTCCTTCACATACAGCACCTGATGTGCCAACTCATGAAAGATCATGCGCGCCAACTCACCCTCCGGGTAGTGGATGAAGGTGTTGAGCAGCGGGTCGCCGCCGGCCCAGTTCAGCCAGCCCAGCGTCGAATAGGCCGGTACGCCATAGACGCTGGCCTCCAGCCCGTCGCGCTCAAGCGCCAGCGCCTCGGCACGCGCCTCAGCCTCGTTGAAATACCCGCGGTAACTGACACAGCCCGCGACCGGAAAACACCAGGTCTTGAGCGTCAGCGAAAACTCCGGTGTCGCCACCACATTCCACACGGCCGAACGGCGCTGCAGATCGGCATAGCGCTGGTAGCTGGCGTTGTCGGGCAGTTGCAGGTCGGTCACGGCAAAGGCGCGAATGCGCTGGGCCAGCAGCAGGCGCTGCTTCAAGGTCGGCGCGACGCGCTCATCGGCGAGCAACTGCGCAATCGGTCGGGCCGCCTTCATCATTTGCAGATGACCCCCGATGGACTGCAGGTAATAGCCCGTGTCAGCGCAACTGGCCAGCCAGGGGATCAAGGTCAGGAGCAGGACGTTTCGCAAGGTTCGCATCAGAAAAACAGTTTACGATATGCCACCATGCTCTACAAATTCAAATCCAAAAACACCGGTGACGTCATCATGCTGCAGGCCAACGGCCGGCGCATACTGCAGATCATTGGCAAAGAGGTCCCCGAGGACATCACAACCACGGGCGAAAAAGGCATCATCTTGCCCGAGCAGATGCCTGCCGCCATAGCCGCGCTGGAAGCGGCCATTGCCCGAGAAGAAGCGGACCAGAAAGCGGCCGTAGCCGAAGCTCTGGCACGTCATGAGCCAGCGCCCCACTTTGAATCCATCTCCTTGCGCCAGCGCGCGCAGCCCTTCGTTGAGATGCTGCAGCGCTGCATGGAAGATGGCAGCGACGTCGTCTGGGGCGTTTAACCGGCGCCAGCGCCGCCTGCTGGCACTGTTTCGGGTTAGCGGTAGCTGCGGGCGTCCTCGATCACCTTGCCGTCGTTGGGCAGGCTGCCCGGCAGCAATATCTCAACTGCGCCGCGGAGCTTGGTGACATCCCGAATCGCCTCGCCAATCTTGGCGGCCAGCGCATCCGGGCCGCTGCACGCCGTCTCTATCTTGAGCGTCATGGCATCGTTGGCCATCTCACCGGTCACCACCAGCCGGGCGCGCGTCACTTCAGGAAAACGTTTGATGATGTCAGCGACCTGGCTCGGGTGCACGAACATGCCGCGGATTTTGGTCGTCTGATCAGCCCGCCCGAGCCAGCCCTTGATGCGCGTGTTGGTGCGCCCGGTCGGGCAGGGGCCGCTCAATACCGCCGACAAGTCGCCGGTGCCAAAGCGAACCAGGGGATAGTCCGGGTTCAGTGTGGTGACCACCACTTCGCCCACTTCACCGTCCTGCACCGGGTCACCGGTGCCGGGCCGCACGATTTCAACGATCACATTTTCATCCAGCACCAGGCCCTCTCTGGCCGCCGTCTCATAGGCAATCAAGCCCAGATCAGCGGTGGCGTAGCACTGGTAACCGGCAATGCCACGCTCGGCAAACCAGTCGCGCAAGGAGGGCGGAAAGGCTTCGCCGCCAAACATGGCCTTCTTGACACTCGGCAACGCCACGCCCACCTCAAGCGCCTTGTCCACAATGATCTTCAGAAAGCTCGGCGTGCCGATATAGCCCGCCGGCTGCAGCTCGCGCATGGCTTGCACTTGCTGCTCCGTCTGGCCGGTGCCCCCCGGAAAGACCGTGCAGCCCAGCGCGTGAGCGCCCGACTCCATCATGGAACCGGCTGGAACAAAGTGGTAGCTAAAGCTGTTGTGGATCAACTCACCAGGGCGAAAACCGGCCGCAAACATGGCGCGGGCCATGCGCCAATAGTCGCGTGCCCCGCCTTCGGGCTCATAGATCGGTCCCGGGCTTGCAAAAACGCGCGGCATCTGCTCGCCAAAGCCGACCGCGCTGAAGCCGCCAAACACGTCGCCGCCCACGGCTCTGCTGGCCTGCTGGCGCTCCAGCAACTCATGCTTGCGCGTGACAGGCAGCGCCACCAAGGCCTGCCGACTGGTCACAGTCGCCGGGTTGACGTCCTGCAAAATCTCCTGGAAAGCGGCCGACGAAGCCCTAGCATGGGCCACCTGAGCCGGCAATGCGGCCATCAGGGCAGTTTCACGCGCCGTGGGTTCGCGCATTTCCAACGCATCGAAATAGTCAGTCATGGTTTTTCCTGTGAGGGCAACGGCCGCGACGGGGCCGACGCATGGCAGTCATCGTTTTCAGGCCAGCCAGCGCTTGCGCCGCTTGTAACTCTTCACGTCCTTGAAGCTCTTGCGCTCGCCCCCGCCCATGCCCAGGTAGAACTCCTTGACGTCTTCATTGTTGGCGAGATCACTGGCCACACCGTCCATCACCACCCGGCCGGACTCCATGATGTAGCCGTAGTCGGCGTATTTCAGTGCCATATTGGTGTTCTGCTCCGCCAGCAGAAAAGTGACCTTCTCTTTCTGGTTGAGGTCTTTGACAATCTCAAACACCTCTTCCACAATTTGTGGCGCCAAACCCATGGACGGTTCATCGAGCAGCACCATGCTCGGGTTGGCCATCAGGGCGCGGCCAATGGCGCACATTTGCTGCTCGCCGCCCGAGGTGTAAGCGGCCTGGCTGGTGCGCCGCGTCTTCAGGCGTGGAAAGTAGGTATAGACCTTTTCCAGGTTGCGGGCAATCTCAGCCTTGTCCTTGCGGGTGTAGCTGCCGGTCAGCAAATTTTCTTCAATCGTCAGGTGCGCAAAACAATGGCGCCCCTCCATCACCTGCACCACGCCGCGCTGCACCAGGTCAGACGGTGAAAGATTCTCGATGCGCTCGCCGCGCAACTCAATCGAGCCCTTGGTGACTTCACCGCGTTCGCCGCGCAGCAGATTGGAAATGGCACGCAAGGTCGTGGTCTTGCCCGCGCCGTTGCCGCCCAGAATGGCCACGATCTTGCCCTCCGGCACGTTGAGTGAAACGCCCTTAAGCACCAGGACGACGTGGTTGTAAATGACCTCGATGCCATTGACGTTGAGAACGATTTTTTTTGGTTCCATGAGTCGCTACCTTTTGACAATCGACAGAGCTGCGTTGCAGACCTGTCGATTGGCGGCTCGCCGGAGCCGCCAAGGTGGATCGGAAAGGGGGGGCGCCTCTCAGCAGCGCCACGACCGCCTAAGAGCAGTTGCGACGCTCGATCTTCTTGTCTTTCGCATACTTGTCAGCAAGCTCCTTGACCAGCGGATCGATGATGGATTTGTCGGCCTGATACCAGTCGGACTTGATCTGCCACTTGGCACCATCCCACTGAACGACGCGCGCCCAGTCGGTGCCCATGTGGTCGCTGCAGGAAGTCTTCACCGGTCGCATCATTTCGCCAAAGCCCAGCGCTTTCAGTTTTTCGGCCGTCAGGTTCAGGTTCTCGAAACCCCAGCGAACCTGCTCGGACGTGAGTGACTTGCCCTTGCCGTATTTTTCCTGGGCAGCGCGGATCGCTTCGACCTGCAACATGGAAATCATCATGCCGCGGGTGTGCGCCATCCCGCCGACTCCGCTGGCGTTCGATGCTGTGCCCTGGCCCTTGTCATAGACATGCTTTTTCAGGTCATCATGCACCTTGTCTTTGACCGAGTTGTTATGAATGGAGAGTGTGTTGTAGCCCTTGGCAGCATCGCCCAGGTCTTTCACGTCATGGTCAGAGCCAGCCCACCAGATGGAATAGATCTTTTCGCGCGGGTAGCCGCTGGCCTGAGCCTCGCGAATGGCGGCCGGTGTCATCACGCCAGCGGACCAGAGCAACAAATAATCGGGCTTTTGCTGGCGAACCTGCAGCCAGGTTGATTTTTGTTCGACTCCGGGAGGCGTGACCGGGAACAGTGCCAACTCGAAGCCTTCCTTGGCGGCGAGTTTTTGCAGCAGCAGAATGGGTTCCTTTCCGTACGGCGAGTCGTGGTAAACCAGCGCAATTTTCTTGCCCTTCAGGCTGCCCTTTTCTTTCTTCAGGATATCCTGGATCATCACGTCGGTAGCGGTCCAATAGGTGCCCAGCAACGGGAAATTCCACGCAAACACCGTGCCATCGACCGACTGCGACAGGCCATAGCCCATAGTTTCGATCGACACCTTGTCGTTGAAGGCCTTGTCGGTCAGGGCAAAGGTGATACCGGTGGACTGCGGGTCGAAGCCCGAAGCGCCCGAGCCGCTTTTCTTCAAGCGCTCGTAGCATTCCACACCCTTGGCGGCGTCATAGGCAGTTTCGCATTCTTCGAACGTGAGCTTGACGCCATTGACACCACCGTCACGCGCGTTGACAAGCTTGAGGTAGTCGGCCTTGCCATCGGCCCAGGGAATGCCCAGTGGAGCGAACTGGCCGGTGCGGTATACGAGCAATGGAATGAACTGCTCAGCCGCCTGGGCGTAGGCAGAGGGGGTCGTGACCACCGCTGCAAGGCCGGCAGTGACGATGGTGGCCGCAAGGGCCAGGGTTTTCAGTCTCATACTTGTCTCCTGTTGTAAAAGCACGTTGCAGTGCGGGTGAAAAAAACGAGTCCAGGTGGTCCGTGCAATGGCTCAATGGGGAAAAGGCCACAGCCGCAGCTTTTGCCGAGCAGTGAGCCACAGCCGAGCCAGGCCATGCGGTTCCACGATCAGAAAAAACACGATCAATGCGCCAAAAATCATATGCTCCAGCTGGGATGCGGTGGCCGTGGATAACGGCAGTCCCAGCCAGTGCGGAACCTGGTTCAGAAAAAGCGGCAGCAGAACAATGAAGGCCGCGCCGAAGAAACTGCCGACGATGGAGCCCAGCCCGCCAATAATCACCATGAACAACAACTGGAACGACTTGTCGATACCAAAGGCTGCCGGTTCCCAGGCGCCCAGGTGAACGAAGGCCCACAACGCACCGGCCACGCCGACGATAAAACTGCTGACTGCAAAGGCCGACAGTTTGGCGTAGACCGGGCGGATGCCGATGACGGCGGCCGCCACATCCATGTCACGAATCGCCATCCATTCGCGACCGATGGCACCGCGCACAAGATTCTTGGCGAGAATGCCGACGACCAGCACAATCGCCAAGCAAAGCAAATATTTCTCGACCGACGTGCCCAGCGCAAGGCCAAAAAAGTTCAGGTCGCCCACGCTCACCGAGCCCGACGAGGAATCGTTGGTCACCCATCTCACGCGATTGGTGAACCAGTCGATGAAGAACTGCGCCGCCAGTGTGGCCACCGCCAGGTACAGGCCGCGGATGCGCAGACTGGGAAGGCCAAAGAGCACACCGGCCGCCGTCGCGCACAGGCCGCCTCCAACCAGCGAGACAATGAGCGGCATGCCGTCAAAGCGCGTGTGCAGGTTGAAGGCCGCATAGGCACCCACTGCCATGAAGGCGCCAGTGCCCAGCGATATCTGCCCGCAATAACCCACCAGGATGTTGAGGCCGATCGCCGCCAGCGACAGGATGAGGAAGGGAATGAACACCGCGCGGAACATGTAGTCGCTGGCCAGCAGCGGTACAGCCACCGTGGCCACAAGCAGTAGCATGACGATGGCGATGCGGTCCTGCAGGATGGGAAATATCTGCAGGTCAGCCCGGTAGGTGCTTTTGAACTGGCCGTTCTCGCGGTAGAACATGATGGATGGTCTTTCGTGAAGGCTATGATTTCAAACGCGGTCAATGATCTTGTCGCCGAAGAGACCCTGCGGCCGCACCAGCAGGAAAGCCAGCGCCAGCACATAGGCGAACCAGTTCTCGATGCCACCTCCCATCATCGGGCCGATGTAGATTTCCGAGAGTTTCTCGCCCACGCCGATGATCAGCCCGCCGAGGACCGCACCCGGCACCGAGGTCAGGCCGCCCAGGATCACCACCGGGAACGCCTTGAGCGCCACCAGCGATATCGAGAATTGCACGCCCAGCTTGGAACCCCAGATGATCCCAGCCACCAGGGCCACGATCCCGCCCATCGACCAGACGATGACCCAGATGCGAGACAGCGCGATGCCGATGGACTGCGCCGCCTGGTGGTCATCTGCCACTGCCCGCAGCGCACGGCCGGTCTTGGTTTTCTGGAAGAACAGCGAAAGCAGGGTGACCAGCGCGGCGGCCGCGGCGGCGGCGTACAGGTCTTCCTTGCTCAGCAGCAAGCCGCCCTCGAACATGTTTTCCAGCACGATCATCGGCTCCTTGGGCATGCCCACGTCGATCTTGTAGGTCGCGCTGCCGAATAGCAGCTGGCCCGCGCCGTCCATGAAATAACTGACGCCCAGGGTCGCCATCAGCAGTGTGATGCCATCCTGGTTGACCAGCTTGCTCAGCGCCAGCCGTTCGATAAGCCAGGCCACCATGACCATGAGTGCCACGGAGACTGCAAAGGCCAGGACATTGGCCAGCACCAGGTTATCGAAGCCCAGCCAATGAGGAATCCATTCAGAGAAACGCGCCATGGACAGGGCCGCAAATAGCACCATGGCTCCCTGCGCAAAATTGAAAACGCCCGAGGCCTTGAAGATGAGCACAAAGCCCAATGCCACCAGGGAATAGAGCATGCCGGCCATCAGGCCGCCGAACATAGTTTCGAGGAAAAAACCCATCACACTTCCTTAGTCAGTTGGGGACAGGGCTTGCCGCTTCGCGACTGCGGTCTGTCCTGCAAATTCTCAGTGACCCGTGCCCAGGTAGGCGCTGATCACGTCTTCGTTTTGGCGCACTTCATCGGGCGTGCCGTCGCCGATCTTCATGCCGTAATCGAGCACCACCACACGGTCCGAAATGTCCATCACCACTCCCATGTCGTGCTCAATCAACACCACCGTGGTACCGAACTCCTGATTGACATCAAGCACAAAGCGGCACATGTCCTGCTTTTCTTCGACGTTCATGCCAGCCATGGGTTCGTCCAGCAGCAGCACCTGCGGCTCCATCGCCAGCGCGCGACCCAAGTCCACGCGCTTTTGCAGCCCATAGGGCAGTTGGCCGACCGGGGTCTTGCGATGCGCCTGTATTTCCAGAAAATCGATGATGTGTTCGACAGCTTCGCGGTGCTGCTCTTCTTCGCGTTGCGCTGGGCCAATGCGCAATGCCTGCATGAACAGGTTGCTCTTGATGCGCAGATTGCGGCCGGTCATGATGTTGTCAATCACGCTCATGCCCTTGAACAGCGCCAGATTCTGGAATGTGCGCGCTATGCCCATGGCAGCCACGCGGTGGCTGTCCATGTGGTTGAAAGACTTGCCGCGAAAAGTAATCGAGCCTTGTTGCGGCGCATAGACACCGTTGATGCAATTGAGCATGGAGCTCTTGCCCGCACCATTGGGGCCGATGATGGCGCGCACCTCATGCTCGCGCACATCGAATGAGATGTCAGTGAGCGCCTTGACGCCGCCGAAACTGAGCGATATGTTTTTGACGTCAAGGATGACCTCACCAATCTTTTTACTCATGCTGCCGCCTTCACTGGCGCAAATGTCTTTGCGTCGTCAATTCTGAGCGTGGCACTGACGCTGCCGGTGCGGCCATCCTCAAACTTGACTTGGGTTTCGATGAACTGTGATGTCTTTCCGCCATACAAGGCATCAACCAGCACGTCGTATTTTTCAGCGATGAAGCCACGCCGGACCTTGTTCGTGCGCGTCAATTCGCCGTCGTCGGCATCGAGCTCCTTGTGCAGCACCAGGAAGCGGCTGACTTGCGAGCCCGCCAGCAGCGCATCAACGCTGAGGTCGGCATTCACTTTCTCCACGCATTCCTTGATGAGTTGGTAAACCTCCGGCTTTTGCGCGAGATCGGTGTAGCCGGCATAGGGCAAATTGCGGCGCTCGGCCCAATTACCCACCGCGTCAACATCGATATTGATCATGACACAGACCTTTTCGCGGCCATCACCGTAGGCCACCACTTCCTTGATGTACGGAAAGAACTTGAGCTTGTTCTCCACATACTTGGGGGCGAACATGGCGCCGTCGTTGGCGCCGCCCTTGATGCGGCCCACATCCTTGACGCGATCGATGATCTTGAGGTGACCATGGGCGTCGAGAAAACCGGCGTCGCTGGTGTGGTACCAGCCGTCTGGCGTCAGCACTTCGGCGGTGGCCTCAGGATTTTTGAAATAGCCCTTGAGCAGACCCGGCGACTTGACCAGTATTTCGCCGTTGTCGGCGACCTTGATTTCGACCCCGGCGCAGGGCACGCCCACCGTGTCGGCGCGCGCCTCGTTGTCGGGCTGCAAGCAAACAAAAACGGCCGTCTCGGTGGAACCGTAGAGCTGTTTGAGATTGATACCAATGGAACGATAAAAACTGAACAGGTCCGGGCCGATGGCCTCACCGGCCGTGTAGGCGATGCGCACCCGACTCATGCCCAAATTGTTGCGCAGCGGGCCATACACCATGAAGTTGCCCAGGGCATATAGCACGCGATCCGCCAGCCCCACCGCTTTGCCGTCCATCAAGGCAGGGCCAATCCGTTTTGCCACGCCCATGAAGAATTCAAACATCTTGCGTTTAAGCGTGCCCGCGTCTTCCATGCGGATCATCACGCTGGTCAGCAAGCCTTCAAACACCCGCGGCGGTGCAAAGTAATAGGTGGGGCCGACTTCTTTCAGGTCGATGGTGACGGTGGCCGCCGACTCCGGACAATTCACCACGTAGCCGCAGGCCAGCCATTGCGCGTAGCTGAAGATGTTTTGCCCGATCCAGGCCGGCGGCAAATAGGCCAGCACCTCCTCCGCAGAGCTCAGCTTGTCAAAGTCAGCACCGGCCTTGGCCCGGTTCAATAGCGAGTTGTGCGTATGCACGACGCCCTTGGGATTGCCGGTGGTGCCGGAGGTGAAAAACATGGCCGCCACATCATCGGGCTTGATCTGGCTCACTTCGGACTTGAAAAATTCTGGGTGCTGGGCGGCAAAGGCTTTGCCTGCGGCCAGCAAGTCGTCGAGCGCCATCAGACCCGGCTCCTCGTAGCTGCGCAGGCCACGCGGATCATCAAAGTAGATATGGGAGAGCTGCGGACACTGCTCGCGGATTTCCAACAGTTTGTCGACCTGTTCCTGGTCTTCGGCAAAGGCAAAACGCACGTCGGCATTGTTGATGGGGAACACGCACTCGGGCGCGGCGGCATCCTGATAAAGCGGAATGGGGATGGCCCCAATCGACTGCACGGCCAGCATGGTGGCATACAAGCGCGGGCGATTGGCGCCAATCAAAATCATGTGCTCGTCGCGGCGCAGCCCGGCTTGATGCAGTCCGCAGGCGAGCCGCTCCACCATCACGGCCAGATCAGCCCAGGACAGGGCCTGCCAAATGCCATACTCTTTCTCACGCATGGCGGGCGCCAGCGGTCGCTGCGCGGCGTGATTCAACAGAAGTCGAGGAAAAGTGGTCTGCATTCCAATACCTTGTCTTAAATCCAATGAGCTTGCGAGAGAAATCTTCAGTTCTGCCCCAACTGGGCAATCCGACTTGGCCATCGGTCGTCGGCTTGCTGGAATGGGGCAAATAGTAAGCATTCATTTGACGTCAAGTTGTCATTTGAACGACAATTTGGACTATTCTCAGTAGGTGTTTTCCCTGCGCTTATCAACAACTGGCAGCCCATGCTTGATGACCTCCGACATTTCTCTCCACCAGCGTCGCCGACCGCTGACACCTCTCGAACTCAACACGATCCCATGGCTTGATCGGCTGTCGCCGAATGAGTACGAGCGGGCGGTAGACGACCTCAAAATTGCCGACGCCGTCGCGGGCGACTACGTCTGCCGCACCGGTCGACCGGTCACCTACTGGTTTGGCGTCGTGGACGGCTTGCTTAAAATGAGCAGCGACAACGCCGAGGGTCAGACCATGACCTTTGCCGGCGTGCCGCCCGGCGGTTGGTTCGGCGAAGGCACCGCCCTGAAGCGCGAAAGCTACCGCTACAACATCCAGGCTCTGCGAAAAAGCCGCGTGGCCGGGCTGCACGTCGACACCTTCCACTGGTTGCTGGACAACTCGATTGGCTTCAACCGCTTTGTGATGAACCAGCTCAACGAGCGGCTCGGCCAGTTCATTGCCGCGCGCGAGATTGACCGCATGAGCAACCCCGACGTCCGGGTGGCGCGCAGTCTGGCCGCGCTGTTCAACCCGGTGCTGTATCCCGGCGTCGGCGAGGTGCTGCGCATCACGCAGCAGGAACTGGCCTACCTGGTGGGCCTGTCGCGCCAGCGCGTGAATGAAGCGCTGACAGCGCTGGCTGAGCAGGACGTGATTCGCGTCGAATACGGCGGCCTGCGCGTGCTCAGTCTGGCGGCACTGCGCTCCCAGATATTTTTATAACAAATCAGCCTCTAGCCCTCGTAAAATAAGCACTTATAGCTACTATATATATAGCAAAATGACAGACTCAAAAGACCCTCCCCTTTTTCGCCGCGCAGCGCCACCCACGCCCCGCGCACCCCTTCCGTCCGGCCA
>NZ_JAAFHA010000005.1 GCF_010365055.1 Rhodoferax sp. | reverse complement strand
AAATCTATCTAACCATGAAGCCCTGAGCGCTGCAAATCACCAACACCCAAAACTAAATTTCGGAAATTTACAGAAAAGAAGTTGCTTTATCCCGAAAAAAGAGCGTGTTGCGCGCCAGGATAGTTACCTTGCTGCCTAGCCTGGCGAATGCTTGCGCCAGCTCTAAGGCCACTACCGAAGATCCGATGACCGCCAGCCGAGGCGGAATCGAAGCACTCACCAGCGCTTCGGTTGAAGTCCAATACGGCGTCTCCTTTAGGCCAGCGATCGGTGGCACAGCTGGACTGGCTCCGGTAGCGATCAGGCATCGGTCGAACGCTACCGTTTGTTCGCCGCCTTCATTCAGGCTAACGATCAGGGTGTGGTCGTCCTTGAAACGGGCGTCGCCATGCAGCACGGAAATAGTCGGCGTGCTGTGCAGGATTCCCTCGTATTTAGCGTGCCGCAACTCATCAACGCGCGCCTGCTGCTGTGCCAGTAGTTTTGCGCGATCAATCGTTGGCTCGGTTGCTTCGATGCCACCGTCGAACGGACTTTCGCGGCGCAGATGGGCGATGTGGGCGGCGCGGATCATGATCTTCGACGGTACGCAGCCGATATTGACGCAAGTGCCGCCGGTAATGCCGCGCTCGATAAGCGTGACGCGCGCACCAAGTTCCGTGGCTTTGAGGGCTGCTGCCATCGCGGCCCCGCCGCTGCCGATGACGGCGATATGCAATGCATTTTCACTGCTACCGGCTTTATCTTTGCCGCCCAACCATCCCAGTGCCTTGTCGAACAAGCCTGCCTGCTTTTCAGTCGGTGGCGCATCGGTGAGTGTGGATCGATAGCCGAGCCCAGCCACGGCGGCCATGAGCGCATCTAATTGGGTGCCCTGTTCAAAGGCTAGTTGCGCCGTGCCCTGCGCGTAGGACACAACCGCCGAGCGCACGCCCGGCACTTTTTCCAGCGCTTCTTTCACGTGTGTCGCGCATGAATCGCAGGTCATACCGGTAATGCTCAATTGGGTCATAGGACTTTCATTTTTCCGTTTCGTTGGTGATGCGTTGGCGACCCTTGCCGTCAAGCCTGTTCGGCGGGTAAGGCGCAGCCGTCTGGCGCGCAGCGGCGATTGGCCGGCGAGACGAAATCCCAGATTGACACGCTGACCATCATGGCCAGCCCGACATAGAGAAGTTTTTCCGCCATCGCGAAGGAGGCGATCAGCACAATTGTTGGCCCAATCATGCCCAGTACGCTGCGATGCCACTGGCGATGCCGAAGCCATCCCAACGCGTTGGCCAGTAGAGCCAGTGCAGCGAAAAACGGCAGCAGCACGGTGATGAACAAGCCTTCGTATTGGCTCAGGAAACCCAGCCCAATGGCGCTGCCGAAGCTCGCGAGCGCAGGAAAACAGGCGCCGCAACCCATAGCCGACACGATACTGCCGAGGCCGCCCGCTTTGTTGCCGATTGAATCAAGTAAGGGCATGGAATATCTCCAGTTTGAGATTAATTCACTCAGCGTTTGACACTTGACGGATAGCCCGCGTTTTCGGTCGCTTGGGTCAGCTTCTGGACACTTGTTTTGCCATCATCGAAAGTGACAACGGCTTCGCGACTGTCATACGTCACACTAGTCTTGCTTACGCCCTCAACCTTGGAGAGCGCTTTCTTGACAGTGATTGGACAGGCAGCACAGGTCATGCCGGGCACCGACAGCGTGACGGTTTGCATGGCGGCCCAAATTGGATTGGAAATGGCAGCGAGTGCGAGGATGGCAAACAGTTTTTTCATAGTGAACTCTGGGTTAGTAAAACAAGGGAAGGACATAAGGAAATCCGAGCGCGATCAAAACCAACACGACCACGACCCCAAAGATGAGTTTGTAGGTGTGGCGCACCCGGGGGATGGCGCAGACCTCGCCCGGTTTGCACGCTTCCACCGGGCGGAAGATGCGCCGCCAGGCGAAGAAAAGGGCGATCAGTGCCGCGCCGATGAAAATCGGCCGGTACGGCTCCAACACGGTCAGATTACCGATCCAGGCTCCGCTCACGCCAAGGCCGACAAGAACCAACGGCCCCAGGCAGCAGGTAGAAGCAAGGATGGCGGCCAGCCCGCCGGTGACAAGGGCGCCGCGCCCATTTTGTAGCTCAGACATGCGCTTTTCTTTCGAATCCTTTTGTGAATAGCGTAAGCTTACTTACGTAGTCATGTACGGAGTCAAGCGGTATGGAAAACAATTTTGAAAACCTGACCATTGGCGTCTTTGCGAGAGAGGCTGGGGTCAATGTGGAAACCATTCGGTTCTATCAGCGCAAGGGCTTGTTGCCAGAGCCAGACAAGCCACAAGGCAGCATTCGCCGTTATGGCAAGGCGGATGTGACGCGGGTGCGCTTCGTGAAATCCGCTCAGCGGCTTGGATTCAGCCTAGACGAGATTGCCGAGTTGCTGCGGCTGGAGGATGGGACCCACTGTGAGGAAGCCAGCAGCCTGGCCGAGCAAAAGCTCAAGGATGTCCGAGAGAAGCAAGCGGACTTGGCACGCATGGCGTCAGCGCTGTCCGATTTGGTGTGTGCCTGCCGTGCAACGAAAGGCAACGTCTCCTGTCCGTTGATCGAGTCGCTGCAAGCGGAGAAAGCACTTCATCCCGCAGGCGCGGCGTAATCGATGATGGTTTGAACTTAACTTACTTTAAATGTTGATTTCGAACCATTTTTGGCAATTAATGACTGCTATAGACAAACCAAACTGAGGAGCAGCTTCCTGCCATGAACAGTCACTCAACGTTCTAATGCACTCCAGACCCTATTCTTCGCTCTCTGTCGCCTGCGCCTGACCAACTTACTTTTCGAACCCATTACGCGCAAACCCGCATGAATGCTGGAAAGTAGGTCGCGAACGCTCGCGAGGCAAACAGAGAACAGAGAGAGAAAATGGCCGGGAATGGCCCCAAAACCAGGTACCCGGGGTGGTGGACGCTCGCGAGAGAAAGTGCCGTTTCACTGGGGGAATAGGCAAAAAAAATCCCAACCGATAAGAGTTGGGATTTCCATATATGGTGGAGCTGGCGGGATTTGAACCCGCGTCCGCAAGCCATCTTCGAGCAGATCTACATGTTTAGTGGTCTGATTTAGGTCTCGCCCTTGTGAACGCGCAGCCACACGCTTTCACAGTCGCCAGCACCCTATTGTCTTGCTCCAAACCAAGGTACCCGGTTCAGCGCCAGCCGATGTGCATGACCTTACAGCCTGGAATCCCTAGCTTGCGCTAAAGACCCCTTGCCCAGCCCATCGGCCTGCTGTTGTAAGGCTCACTGGTGTTTAAGCAGCGAGTGCGAAACGTTCGTCGTTTGCAGTTAGTTTTTTTGAATCAGTTTTACGAGCGCATTCAGCTCGACATGCACCACAGCGATTCCGTACCCACGTCGAAACCAGTGCAGCCCCAAGCTCGCTATTTTAAGCCTTTTGCAGAAATTGCAAGAGGTCAGGTGGAAAATTGATGATTGCGTGCGCGCCCCACTGGCGTGGATCGGCCTTTTGGCCCAGATAGCCATAGGTCGCAGCCACCGTACCCATGCCCGCCGCCCGTCCCGCCACAATATCGCGTTCATCATCTCCAACATAAAGGCAACGCGCTGGGGCAATGGCGAGTCGCCTGGCGGCCTCAAACAGGGGTTCGGGATGCGGCTTGGCGTGGGGCGTAGTGTCACCACTTATCACCACCCTGGCTGAGTCAAACAGCGGCATGCTGCCGGTCAGGGGATCCGTAAATCGCCTGGATTTGTTGGTGACAACACCCCACGGCAGACCTCGCCTCACCAAGCAACTGATCAATTCGTGGACGCCGTCAAAAGCATAGGTTGTCTCTGTCATGCATTGTTCGTAATTTACGAAAAACTCTTCGCGCAAAACGTCGAAATTTGCTTGATCAGGCGTCACCCCCAATGCGACCTCAATCATTCCTCTTGCCCCGGCGCCAGCCATGGGACGATAGTGGGCCATCGGCAGTGAAGGCAGACCACGAACCACACGCATTTTGTCGGCAGCAGCACCCAAATCCGGGGCACTGTCAATCAAAGTGCCATCCAGGTCAAAAAGTACCGCCTGTATGTCGGCAAACATGCCGCGACTGCTTGTCACAGGATGGGTGCCTGCGACTTTTGCGTGGCAAAAAGATAGTTCACGCTGGTGTCGTCGCTCATCCAGTAGCGCCGGGTCAGCGGGTTGTACTGCATGCCGCGCGTGTGGCGCAGGTCAAGTTCCACCGATCGACAGTGACCTGCCAACTCACTGGGGCGAATCATCTTGGCGTATTCGTGGGTTCCGCGTGGCAGAAGGTTGAGTACGTACTCGGCACCCACAACGGCCAGAATAAACGACTTGGGGCTGCGGTTCAGCGTGGAAAAAAATACCCAGCCACCGGGCTTGACCAGAGTGGCGCAGGCCCGAACCACCGAGGCTGGATCGGGGACATGCTCCAGCATTTCCATGCAAGTCACAACATCAAAGCTGCCTGGTTGCTGTGCGGCCAAGGCTTCAACGCTGACTTCCTGGTACTGCAAGTTGGGGGTTTGCGTTTCAAGGGCGTGCAACTGCGCTACTCTGAGCGCCTTGCTGGCCAGATCAATCCCGGTCACCTGGGCACCCAGCCTCGCCATCGAGTCTGCTAGGATGCCACCGCCGCAGCCCACATCAAGGACTTGCTGGCCCGTGAGCGGACAAAGATGGTTGATCCACTCCAGGCGCAGGGGGTTGATTTGATGCAATGGACGAAACTCGCCATCCATATCCCACCAGCGGTGGGCAAGATCAGAAAACTTGGCCAGTTCGGCCGGATCAGCGTTCAGGGTTGAAGTCATGGAGCGATTATCCGCAAAATGGTGTCTGTAAGAGGACTTTGTGGGTGCTCTTGATGTTTTTCTGAAAAGTCCAATCAGCGCCGAAGCCAAAAAAAAAGCCTGCTATTTGATACATAGCAGGCTTTCAATGCCCATACGGGCTAATTGGTGGGATGTGCGGGGGTCGAACCCACGACAAACGGATTAAAAGTCCGCTGCTCTACCAACTGAGCTAACATCCCTTCTTGCTTTGAATCGAAGCTTTCGATACGCTGCAAAGCCGCAAATTATAGCGTCATTTTTTTGACCGTTTCAAAGTCGAATCCTTGCCTGTTAGTTGGAGAACGGCGCTACTGCGCAATATGGCCACGAGCACATGGCTTCAAATAGCGACTTTTCGCTGTTTGGCCTGCGCAGGAGTCTGGGGCAGACGCTTCTTGGTAGGCGTCTGTGCAGAGGGTGGAGGACTGACGCCTGTCTCTGCCGACACTGAATGGCCCTCAACTTGTCGGCGTTCCTGCAGATGTTTGCGGCACGTTGCATTGATGAGCTGCAGTTCGGCAAGCGTTTCATCGATCTGGGCGCGTTTTTGCTCCAGTTCTGCAATGGCGGTGTCGGTGCGCTCAATCACGAAGCCGAGTTGCTGCGCGCGGCCCTCGCCATGGTCGCCATACAAATCCAGGTAGCGTTTGATTTCTGACAGCGGCGAGCCAATGTCTTTGGCCCGAAGAATCAGGGCCAGCCGGGCCCGGTCGCGCCGCGTATACACGCGCGCACCGTTGATGCGCCTGGGTGACAGCAGGCCCTTGTCTTCATAGAAGCGCAGCGCACGCAAGGTGATGCCGAACTGCTGGCATAACTCGGTAATGCCAAACAACTCGGTGGTTCCCTCGTCGCGATGCGCGTCGACAAAGGCCTGCGCGTCGCTCATGACCGCAGCAACCGCGCCAACAGGCTTGCTGCGCGTTCGCGCTGCATTCGCTGTTGAAGTACTTGACGCCACGACCGTGCCAAAAAGGGGGAAGTCAGATGACGCGTTGCAGCCGCATGGCGACGCTCATGTCGCCTGTCACCTTGAGCTTGCCCATCATGAAGCCGGTGGCCGGTTCCAGGTCGCCTGCCAGCATGGCGTTGAGATTCTCCAGCGTGATGCCGACCGTGCAGTCGGCATCCGTATTGCTATTGCTGACCGAGTTGGGCGCGGACTTTCCGTCAATGTAGATCACGCCATCGTCGCCACAGTCAAATTTCAGGGTGGCTTCCAGGCCGCTGTCGGCACCAACTTTGGTGCGAATGGCTTCGGTGCAGGCTTCAATGTTCATGGGTTTCCTATTAAAAAAAGTGGGCAAGCAATGCGCTTGCATTGACTGCGACCGAATGCTATCAGAGCCGCATCACCTAAAGTATAGGGGAAATACCTATACGAAATCTGGTTGACGTTAACGTTACCTTTATGTCTAATGCGGAGCAATCAAGAGGGTTCAATTCAATGCCAGTCATTCGTACCAAGATCAATGCCAAATCCGATGCGTTCGGCGCCAACGCGCAGCGCATGCGTGAACTGCTCTCGGAGGTCCAGCGCCTGGAGCAGATGGTCATTGCAGAGTCGGAGTCCAAACGCGAGAAGTTCGAAAAGCGTGGCCAGCTGCTGCCGCGCGAGCGGGTCGCGCGCTTGCTCGATCGCGGTTCGCCGTTTCTGGAACTCAGCCGCCTGGCCGGGCTCAATATGCACGACGACGATGGCAAAAAGTCGGTTCTGGGCGGGGGCTCCATCGTCGGCATTGGCGTGGTCGCCGGCAAGCGTTGCCTGATTTCTGCGAGTGACAGCGCGGTCAAGGGCGGGACCGTGGCGCCGATGGGCTTGCGCAAGGCCTTGCGAGCCCAGGAAATCGCACGTGAAAACAAGTTGCCGGTGATCTACCTGGTGGAAAGCGGTGGCGCCAACCTGATGTACCAGAGCGAAATCTTCATTGAAGGTGGGCGCAGTTTTGCGAATCAGGCCCGGATGTCGGCTGCAGGTCTGCCGCAAATCGCCGTGGTGCACGGGTCTTCCACGGCCGGTGGCGCCTACCTGCCGGGCTTGTCGGACTACGTGATTCTGGTGCGCGGGCGCTCCAACATCTTTCTGGCGGGCCCGCCGCTGGTCAAGGCCGCTATTGGCGAGGACTGCACCGAGGACGAACTGGGCGGCGCCGAGACCCACGCGCAGGTGACGGGCCTGGGTGAGTACCTGTGTGAAGACGACGCGCACGCCATTGGCATGGCGCGCGAAGTGCTGGACAAGTTGCAGTGGGACCTGGCACCGGCTGCGGCAAATTTTTCGGAACCGCTGTTTGATGAGCAGGAGTTGCTGGGCATCGTGCCGTTTGACGAGCGCGAGCCCTATGACGTGCGCGAAGTGATTGCCCGGCTGGTCGATGGCTCGGACTTTCTGGAGTTCAAGGCCGAGTACGCCAGCGAGATGATGTGCGGCCATGCCCGCGTGCAGGGTCGGCTGGTGGGTATTTTGGGCAACAACGGCCCGATTCAGCCCAGCGGTTCCACCAAGGCCGGGCAGTTCATCCAGCTGTGTGACCAAACCGGCACGCCGCTGATCTTTCTGCAAAACACGACCGGCTACATGGTGGGCTCGGTGGCCGAGCGCAGCGGTGCCATCAAGCATGGCTCCAAGATGATTCAGGCGGTCGCGAATGCGCGCGTGCCCAAGTTCACGGTGGTGCTGGGCGGCTCCTATGGCGCTGGCAACTATGGCATGTGCGGTCGCGGTTTTGACCCGAATTTCATCTTCTCCTGGCCCACGGCCCGCACCGCGGTGATGGGTGGCGCGCAGGCGGCCAAGGTGATGGACATCGTCAACCGCGCCAAGATCGAGCGCACTGGCATGGCCGCCAATGAAGAAGCCCTGAAGGCCATGTCGGACGGCTTGCGGCTGCGGCTGGACAAGGAGTCTGCCGTCCTGTTTGGCACCGCACGCTTGTGGGACGACGGCATCATCGATCCGCGTGATACGCGCCGGCTGCTTGGCCTGTGCTTGGGCCTGGCGCACGAGGCGCAAAGCCGCCAGTTGCACGGCAATACTTTTGGTGTGGCGCGCTTTTAAAGCAACTCTTTCTCTACCTTCTATTTGCCTATTCAACAGCGAGGTTTTCATGAAATTCACCCCCGAACACGAACAAATTGCCGACACGGTGCGCAAATTCGTTGCCAAAGAGATCAATCCGAATCTGCCGCAGTGGGAGGCAGCACAGCACTTCCCGGCGCATGAATTGTTCAAGAAAATGGGCGACCTGGGGCTGCTGGGCATCAAGTACCCGGCGGAGTACGGCGGCATGGGGCTGGACTTCAGCTACTCCATGGTGATGGCCGAAGCGCTGGGCGAATGCAACGCAGGCGGCGTGCCGATGGCCATCGGGGTGCAGACCGATATGTGTACGCCGGCCTTGGCGCGCTTTGGTTCCGATGAACTCAAGCGCGAGTTTTTGGCCCCCAGCATCGCCGGGGACATGGTCGGTTGTATTGGCGTGAGTGAGGTTGGCGGTGGCTCGGATGTGGCGGCCCTCAAGACCACAGCCAAAAAGGACGGCGCTGACTACCTCATCAACGGCTCCAAGATGTGGATCACCAATGGCATGCAGGCCGACTGGTGTTGTCTGCTGGCCAACACCTCGGAAGGGGCGGTGCACAAGAACAAGTCGTTGATCATGGTGCGGCTGGACAGCCCCGGCGTCACGCGGCAAAAGATCCACAAGATCGGCATGGATTCAAGCGACACGGCGCAGCTGTTTTTTGACAACGTGCGGGTGCCCCAGCGCAACCTGATCGGGCAGGAGGGCATGGGTTTCATGTTCCAGATGTTGCAGTTTCAGGAGGAGCGGCTGTATGGCGCCGCCGGCTGCCTGCGCTCGCTGGACCGTTTGATTGACCAGACCATTGACTACACACGTCAGCGCCAGACCTTTGGCAAGCCGATTCTGCACAACCAGGTGGTGCACTTCCGGTTGGCCGAGTTGCGCACCGAAGTGGAGGCCTTGCGCGCCTTGACCTACCGGGCGGTTGAATCCTATATTTCGGGCAAAGACGTGACCAAACTGGCGTCCATGGCTAAGCTCAAGGCCGGACGCCTGAGCCGCGAGGTGGCCGACAGTTGCATGCAGTACTGGGGCGGCATGGGCTACACCTGGGACAACCCGATTGCGCAGGCTTACCGTGACGGGCGTTTGATCTCGATTGGGGGCGGTGCTGACGAGATCATGCTGGGCATCATCTGCAAGTTAGAGGGCACCCTGCCGGGCAAAGGGCAATGACAGTTGCTATGAATTACGAAGCTATAAAGGTAGATCAGACGGGGGCTACGGCTCATATTACCTTGAACCGACCGGCATTGCGTAACGCCATGTCGCTGCAGATGGTGGCTGAGTTGCGCGCCGCGCTCATCACCCTGGAGGCCGATGGCAGCGTGCGCATCGTGGTGTTGCGTGGGGCAGGCGGGCATTTTTGCGCTGGCGCTGATTTGCAGGACATGGCAGCCGCGCGCATGCGGGCGATGCAGAACCCGCCCGCGTCGGCCCAAGCGGGCGCCGCGCTGGATGCTGTGGCGCAGGCCAACGCGCAGTTCGGCGAACTGTGTGTCGCCTACGCCAACACGCCGCTGGCGCTGGTGGTGGTGTTAGAGGGCAGCGTCATGGGCGGTGGCCTGGGCTTGGCCTGCGTGGCGGATGTGGCGCTGGCGAGCGAGTCGGCGGTATTTCGATTGCCGGAAACCGCTTTGGGCGTGGTGCCGGCCCAGATTGCACCGTTCCTGGTCGAGCGGCTGGGCTACTCCCAGGCCAAGCGGCTGGCGGTGACGGGCGGGCGCTTGAGCGCGGCCAATGCCCTGGCGATTGGCCTGGTGCACGCGGTGCATACGCCCGAGCAGATTGACGCCGCCGTTGCGGCCGTGCTGACCGACATCCAGGCCTGCGCGCCTGGTGCTGTTGCGGCCACCAAGGCTTTGATGGCGAAAGCACGTTTTGCCGAGCCCGCCACCCTGGTGCAGGAGGCTGCCCGCATTTTTTCCCGCGCCGCACAAGGCCCCGAGGGGCTGGAGGGCACCACCGCCTTTTTTCAAAAGCGCAAACCAAGCTGGGCCTTGCAATGACCTTCTCAAAAATACTGATCGCCAACCGGGGCGAGATCGCCTGCCGAGTCATGCGCACCGCGCGCAACCTGGGCTATAGAACCGTCGCCGTCTACAGTGATGTTGACAGAGACGCGCCGCATGTGCGCCTGGCCGACGAAGCCGTGCATATTGGGGGCTCAGCGGCAGCGGATTCGTACCTGCGGGTGGATGCCTTGCTGGAAGCGGCGCGCAAGACCGGTGCTGACGCGATTCACCCCGGTTACGGATTCCTGAGCGAAAACGCGGGCTTCGCCCAGGCCTGCCTGGACGCTGCTTTGGTATTTATCGGCCCGCCGCCTGCCGCCATGCTGGCCATGGGTGACAAGGCACGGGCCAAGCGTCGCATGCTGCTGGCGGGCGTGCCCTGTGCGCCGGGCTACCTGGGCGAGGCGCAGGACGATGCGCGCCTAACCGAGGAAGCGCTGAAACTGGGGTTTCCCTTGCTGGTCAAAGCGGTGGCCGGTGGCGGTGGCCGTGGTATGCGCCTGGTACGCTCGGCCAAGGAGATTGCGCAGGCGATCGTCGGCGCGCGGCGCGAGGCGCAGGGCGCCTTTGGCGACGGCACCCTGATGCTGGAGCGCCTGATTGACAACGGCCGGCATATTGAAATTCAGGTCTTTGCCGATGACCACGGCAACGCCGTGTACCTGGGTGAGCGCGACTGCACGGCCCAGCGCAGGCGGCAAAAAGTGATCGAAGAGGCGCCGTCGCCTGTCGTCAATGCGGCAATGCGCGAAGCCATGGGCAAGGACGCCGTGGCTGCCGCCTTGGCCGTGGGCTACCGCGGCGCGGGCACAGTGGAATTCATCGTGGATGCCGACCTCAAGCACTACTTTCTGGAAATGAACACGCGCTTGCAGGTCGAGCACCCGGTGACCGAACTGGTGACGGGCTTTGATCTGGTGGAGTGGCAGCTGCGGGTGGCGGCGGGCCAGCCGCTGCCAGCAATTCAAGCCGACATCAAGCTGACGGGCCATGCGATCGAAGCACGCCTGTATGTGGAAGACCCATACGCCGGTTTTGCGCCGCAAACCGGCACGGTGCGCTTTTGGCGCCCGCAGCAGGCCCTGTTTGACGGTGTGCGCATTGACGCCGGCATTGAAGAGGGCAGCGAAGTTTCTCCCTATTACGACCCGATGGTGGCCAAAGTCATCGTGCACGGCCGTGACCGCGATGACGCGATCCGGCGCCTGCGCGCCGCCCTGGAGAACGCGCCCCTGCTCGGACTGCGCAACAACGCTCGTTTCCTGGCGGACCTGGTGAATCACCCGGCCTTTCGCGCCGCCGCCATGACCACCACCCTGATCGACCAGTGGCAAGAGGCGGGCGAGGCGCTGTTACAACGTCCGCTTGCGGACGACCAGGCCTGGTGTGTGGCGGCATCAGCCCTTGCCATGCAAAGCGGCGCCAACTGGCGTGCTGACAGCGTGGCAGCCTTTGATATTCCCCTGCGCTGCGATGAACTCACAAAAACACTGCGCGTGCATCCGGATCGCAGCGGGCAGGTCACGGTGACGTTGGCAGGTCAACAGCATCGGGTGCGGATCATTGACTTTAAGGACGGCCATCTGCGCTATGAGATCGACGGGGTCACGCGCAGCGCCATCGCGGTGCGGCATCAGCAGGAGCTGCACATCGCGTTGGGAGGCAGCTCCTTTGTCTTGCACGAGGTGTCGCCGTTCCCGAGCAAGGACGCTGCGCTGGACGCCACGCGGGCGTTGTCCCCGGTGGCGGGCAAGGTCACGCAAATTCAGTTTGCGGTGGGCGAGGGCGTCAAAGAAGGGCAGGCACTCGTGTGCGTTGAGGCGATGAAGATGGAAATGTGGCTGACGGCGCAGGCCGCCGGCACGGTGGTGGCGCTGCATGTGAAAGTTGGCGAGCAAGTCGAATCGGGTGCCTTGCTGATCGAAATTGAGCTGCAAGACAAAGAGGAAGCCTAATGGAAAAAGCAATTTTGACTTGCGCCCTGACCGGCGTTCTGACCAACCCGAAGCAGCACCCGGTGCCGGTGACCCCAGCCCAGATGGCGGCCGAGGCGCGCGATGCCTTCAACGCGGGCGCCTCCATCATGCATGTGCATGTGCGCAACCAGGAAGAGGGCATGGGCCATATGCCGTCGTGGGACCCGGATGTGATGGAGTCGGTGGTCAATGCCATCCGCGAAGCCTGCCCCGGCGTCATCATCAACCTGACCACCGGTGTGGTCGGCAAGGACATTTCGGGCCCCTTGGCCTGCATCCGCCGCGTCAAACCCGAGATTGCCGCCTGCAACGCGGGCAGCCTGAACTACCTGAAGATCAAGGAAGACGGCAACTGGGCCTGGCCGCCCATGGTGTTTGACAACCCGGTGGCCAAGGTGCAGCAGTTTCTGGATGTGATGGCCGAATGCGGCACCCACCCCGAGTTTGAGTGCTTTGACGTGGGCATCGTTCGTGCCGTGGGCATGTTCGTGAAAAACGGCATGCTCAAACCCGAGATGGGCCGCCCTGAATACAACCTGGTGATGGGCGTGGCCTCTGGCATGCCGTGCGATGCCGATCTACTGGCCTTGCTGCCCCAGTGGATGGTGACCAACAGCGTCTGGCAGGCCACGCTGATTGGCCGCACTGAAATCTGGCCGGTGCATCAAAAAACCGCCGATCTGGGCGGCATGCTGCGCACTGGCCTGGAAGACACCTTCTATCTGCCCAATGGCGAACGCGCCAGCGGCAACGGTGAACTGATCACTGCCTTAGCCGCCTGCGCCCGCAACGCCGGTCGCTCGGTGGCTAGCCCGGCGGAAGCCAGGGCCTTGCTCGGACTGGCGCGCTGATGAACGCTGCACCCACCCACCCCACCCTGGTCGCGGGCGTTCCCTTTGTTGCGGCGCCGGCGCGTTTTTTGGCCACCGCGCAGCAGCGCGGCGCGGCACCGGCCTACTATGAACGCGGCGACACCGCATGGCAACCGACCAGTTGGACGTCTTATGCGGAGCAGGTGCAGTGCGCAGCGCGGGCACTGGTCGCGCTGGGCGTCAAGCCGGGCGAGGCTGTGTGTATTTTGGGCTTCAATCGCCCCGAGTGGGTGATCATGGATCTGGCCGCGATGATGATTGGTGCGGTCGCGGCGGGCGTCTACTGGACCAGTGCGGCCAGCGAGGTTGAGTACATCATTGACCATTCGCATTGCACGGTGCTGCTCGTAGAAAACGAGACGCAATGGGCCAAGGTGGCAGATCGCCGCGCGGCACTGCCACGTTTGCAACGCGTGGTGCTGATGCGCGGTGCCAAGGCAGACAGTGACTGGCAAATTACCTGGCATGACTTTTTGGCGTTGGGCGAGCAAAGGCATCAGGCCGAGGTGGAACGCCGCCTGGCGGCGTTGGGCCCCGATGATCTGGGTACCCTGATCTACACCTCAGGCACGACCGGTGCGCCCAAGGCCGTGATGTTGTCGCATGGCAATCTGGCCTGGACCGCAGTGACCCTGTCTGCTGCCTTTGACTGCAAGCCGACTGATCGCCTGATCTCGTACCTGCCGCTGGCGCACGTTGCCGAACAGCTCGGTGGTATTCATAACCATGTGACCATCGGTTACGCGCTCTATTTCGCCCGGAGTATTGAATCCTTGGGCGATCATCTCAAAGAAGTACATCCGACGATTTTCTTTGGTGTGCCACGTGTCTGGGAGAAGATGCACGCCGGCATCGCCGCCAAACTGGCGGGCGCCACCGGAGCCAAGGCGGTGTTGGCGCGCTGGGCGCTGACGGTTGGTCAGCGCTGGCACGCCAGCGAGCTGGCCGGCAAGTCGCCGGGCGTGTTGCTGCGGATGCAGAAGGCGCTAGCGTCAAGATTGATTCATCAAAAGGTGCAGAAGGCGTTGGGCCTGGACCAGGCGCGCTTGATGATCTCGGCCGCCGCGCCGATTGCGCCCGAGAATCTGCGGTTCTTCACTGGCCTTGACTTGTTGATCCGCGAGGTTTACGGGCAGTCCGAAGATTGCGGCCCGACCTCCATCAGCCTGGTCGGCAGTACCCGTATCGGTGCGGTGGGCAAGCCACTGGCGGGCAGTCAGGTGCGAATTGCTGACGATGGCGAAATATTGGTGCGTGGACCGCATGTTTTTCAGGGCTACATGGGGCGACCCGAAGATACCGCGCAAACGCTGGTGGCTGGCTGGCTGCATTCCGGTGACCTGGGTCGCTTTGATGAGGATGGCTACCTTTACGTGACGGGTCGGAAAAAAGACCTGCTGATTACCTCCGGTGGCAAGAACATATCGCCGGCAAATATTGAAGCGCAGTTGATGAGTCTTCCTTTGGTCGAGCATGCAGTTGTATGCGGTGATGGGCGCCATTTTTTGACTGCGCTGCTGACGCTCAAGCCCGATGTGCTGAAGTCGCTTCTGGCGGCCAGTGATGTCTCTGATGTTGGCGGCGCAGACGCCTGCCAGCATCCGCTGGTGCTGGCTGAGTTGCAGAAGGGCGTTGACGCGATCAATCAGAGTCAGGCCCACGTTGCGTGGATTCGCAAGTTCAGTGTGCTGACTGAGCCCTTGTCGATTGACACTGGCGCATTGACGGCAACCATGAAGATCAAGCGCAAAGCGGTGCTGGATCGCCACCGCGATGTGGTCGAGAAGATGTATATGTCGGCTGAGCCCGTCGGGTATAGTCCTCATGCGGCTGCCCGTAGCTCAGTTGGATAGAGCAACAGCCTTCTAAGCTGTGGGTCGGGGGTTCAATCCCCTCCGGGCAGACCAGCACAATCCACCACATCAAACAGTTCCGATCCCTATCGAACGCTGTTGATCTCTGCGCTTTCTCTGCCGCAGCCGCAATGCCGCCATACCAGTTGACCCACATCAATCTGCGCAAGTTTTGACCCAGCTCATAATGGGCTCAAAACAAATTCAGGGCCGAGGTGACAAATGGCAACACTGCTACCAGCATTTGGTGCTTGCGCTTCGCGCATGACACCGGGCGAACGCCGGTTGGCCGAGCGGCTGGAACACAAACTCGACGACTAGCCTCTTAATCCCACCCTAGCCGGACGGTGCAGTAGTCCTAGCCCGCCGGGTAAGATTGCGGCCGTCGTCCCTAAGTCGCTCTATGTCATTTTTACTCGAATCACTCCAATATCAAAACCAGGCAGTCGGAGCGATTGTGAAGGTGTTCGCTGGCACTCCGCGTCAGACACCTGATTTTTGGCAAGGCACGTCCGTTTTGCCAAACCGCTGTCCTTTGAGCGGCGAGGACCTTTCCCGCAATCTCGATGTTGTGGCCCGCAAGTACCTGAAAGACCCCACCTCGCTTGAAAAGAGTGTCGCACCTGCGCAGCCATTTCCGCTTGAGCTGTGCGTTGAAATGGAAACGGGCACGGGCAAAACGCTGGTCTATCTGAAAAGCGTCTACGCGCTACACAAACATTACGGATGGAGCAAGTTCATCATCGTTGTGCCGTCCGTCGCTATTCGCGCGGGGGTTCTGAGCACCCTGAAAAGCTTTGGCAGTCAATTGGCCGATGAGCATCAGCTCAATTCCCCTATCAGCCACTTTGAATACGACAGCGCCAAACTCACACGGCTCAAGCAATTCATCACCAACACAGAGCCGCAAATCATGGTGATGACCTTGCAGTCGTTCAGCGCCGATGACCGCGTCATCAACCGCGCCGGACGCGACGACGCTATCGACGGCAAAACTTGGTTCGCAGCACTGGCTGACTGCCACCCCGTGGTGCTCATGGACGAGCCACAAGAAGGCATGGACACAGACAACGCCGTTGAACGCCTTGCCAGCCTCAAGCCTCTGGCCAAACTCCGGTTTTCGGCAACGCATGCCGTGGTCAAGAACCGCATCTTTCGCCTTGCGCCCGCTGACGCTTACGCGCAAGGTTTGGTCAAAAAAATTGAAGTCTTGTCCGTTTCCGAGAAAAACGACGAAGCCACCCTCAAGATTGAACTGATTGAGATACAGGCCACGGATGTGAGCGCCCCCAAAGCCAAGCTACGCCTGTGGATTCGCAATGCCAAAGGTGAATTTATCTGGAAAGAGAGCCGCTGGCTCAAAAAAGACGATGCACTGGCAAAAGTCAGCAACAACATCAGCTATGGCGACTTCACGATTGAGCGTATCTACAAAAAAGGCCTGCGCAATGGCATCTGGACCGTGCTTTTCACCAACGGCATTGAAATGCAGCTCAATCAACGCTCGGGTGACATGGCCGGATTATTCCGAGCTCAACTGAGCTGGCTAATTCAAACCCACTTTGAGAAAAAGGCAAAGCTGGTAAGTAAAGGCATTAAATGCCTGTCACTGGTGTTCATTGACAAAGTCGACAACTACCTGGCCAGCGATGCCACTGCGGCACCCCTCATCAAAACCCTGTTTGAAGAGGAATACAGCCGCATCGTCGGCGAGCGAACGGGTCGTACGCCAACGCCGCAAGAGGTTCATGCAGCCCAAGGGTCTTATTTTTCACGCACAAAATCAGGTGACTACACCGACCGGGCCGACTCCATGGCGGCCAACGCTGAAATTTACCGACGCATTCTCCACGACAAAGAAGGTCTGCTCAAACTAGGTGACCCAATTGAATTCATCTTTTCGCATTCGGCGCTGGGCGTGGGTTGGGACAACCCCAACATCTTCAACATCGCCACGTTGAACCAGAGCTACAGCGAAAGCAAGAAGCGGCAAGAAATCGGACGCGGCTTGCGCATCTGCGTTAACCAAAATGGCCAACGTGTTTATGACGCCATCGATGTGGTTGAAGGTGAAGAAACCAACCTGCTCACCGTCATCCCCAACGAGACCTACGCCACCTTTGCCCGCCAATACCAGCAGCAAGTACAAGACGACTATGGCGATGCCAGCGCGGGTGCCAAACTGCGCGAAAACCACAAAGGCCAGCGCAAACACAACACCATCAACCGCAACGACAAGCTGTTTAACAGTGCGGCGTTCAAGAGCTTCTGGCAGCGCATTGCGCGCACTACCCGCTACACCGTCAGCTTCAACGAAGACGAGATTGTGACGGATGCAGCCCCGAAAATCGACGAAATCGCCATGGCGGTGTACGAGGCAGAAGCAACCCTCACCCGCATCAAAAGCCTGGGCGACAACCCGAACGGGGCGGGCGCACAAAGCAAAGATGAATACGTTTTGAACGGTGAATGGCAAGGCAGCGCGACCGAAACTCTTAAAGCCCGCTTTGCGCCGCTCGATCTGGTCGAAGAGTTATCGGAAGGCACCAGCCTGTCACTGCGCGCCACGCACCGGCTGCTGGCCGGCGTGCTGCAAGACCCGGTTCGCGCGGCCAACCTGCTGCACAACCCCCAGCGTTTTTTGCAGCAAGCCACCACCATTGTGAAAAATGCCGAAACCGAAGCCATGCTGCGCGGCCTGCGTTACGAGCTGGACGGCGGCACCCTCCCTCTGGCAACACTGCAAGCCAGCATCAACACTTATAAATCCGTGGTGGGCACCCCAAAAACCGGCTTGTACGACCAGGCGATGTGCGACAGCGGCAAAGAAATCGAGTTTGCCAGGCAGGCGGACTACGACCCGCAGTTGCTGTGTCTGCTCAAACTGCCGGATGGCTACAAAATTGCCACGCCCATTGGCACCACCTACACCCCCGACTTTGGCCTGGTTTTCAAGGCTGGCAACCGCGCTGCCATGCCCGGCAGCCAAATGAGTTTCGATGACACACGAGCGCTTGACGACAACAGCTTCATCTTTGTGGTCGAAGTCAAAGGCACCAACGACCTGGACGACCGCGCGGCCCTAACAGAGGACGAACGCCTGAAAATTTTGTGCGCCGAAAAGCACTTCAAAGCCTTGGGGTTTGAAACCCGGCGCAACGGCCGCGCCCTGACGCTGCTGCCCGGCCAAGGTGCCTACAGCGCGCCCCACGCCACTTACGACCACTTCAAAACCGGCTTGACGCTGGGCAACCCCAGCACCTGAGATGAGCACCATACCCACCCCTCCCGCCACTGCCGCTGTTGAAGCGCCTCGTATGCCTCAGAGCCCGGACCTGCTGGCCGAACGCTTGGCCCGTTTGAAAAGCGACTTTCCCGACCTGTTCACCGATGAAGGCCGACTGAACCCAGCCGAACTGCAACGCTTGGTGGGCGAAGGCGAAAGCGAGCGCTACGAGTTTCGCTGGCACGGCAAAGGCGAAGCCAAGCGACGCGCCTTCATGCCGACCACGGCGGCGCTGAACTATGACGCATCCCGCAGCATGAACCCGGACCAAGCCCGCGGCAACCTCATCATCGAAGGTGAAAACCTCGAAGTTTTGAAGTTGTTGCTCTCCAGCTACCGGGGCCAGGTCAAGTGCATCTACATTGACCCACCCTACAACACGGGCAAAGACTTTGTTTACAGCGACAACTACACCCAAGACAAGCGCCCCTACTGGGAGCAAACCGGGGTCACCGAAGGCGGCGTGAAGGTCGACACCAATGCACAGGCTGATGGCCGCTACCACTCCAACTGGCTCAACATGATCTACCCCCGCCTGCTGGTGGCGCGCCAACTGCTGCGTGAGGATGGCGTGGTTATGGTGTCGATTGACGATTACGAAATTGACAACCTGCGCCGCACCATGGACGAGGCGTTTGGGGAAGAAAACCACGTTGCCACCTTGGTTTGGGAGAAGGGACGCAAAAACGACGCCAAATTATTTTCAGTCGGACATGAGTACATGGCGGTCTACGCCAAAGACTTGCAGGCCCTGAAAGACGCCAAAACCATCTGGCGCGAAGCCAAGCCCGGCGCCAAGGAGATTTGGGATGAGTATGTGCGTCTGCGCAAAACCCATGGTGAAAGCGACTTGGCGATTGAGGCCGACCTGACGGAGTGGTTTCGCAATCTGCCTGCGGGCCATGCTTCCAAGAGGCTTGCGCGCTATCGGCGGGTGGACAGCAATGGGCCATGGCGCGACCGTGATATCTCATGGCCGGGTGGCGGCGGGCCACGCTACGACGTGCTGCATAAAGACACAGGGCTTCCCTGCAAAGTGCCTGAGCGTGGTTGGGGTATTTCGGCACCGGACGAAATGCAACGGCAGATTGATCTCGACCTGATTGTGTTTCGCGCTGATCACACCGAACCGCCATTCCGTAAAGCACATTTGCGCCCGGTGGCGGATGAGCTGGACCCAGAGAACGGTCTCGATGAAGAGGATGAAAACGCAACGGCCGACCCGGATGACGCTGGATTGGCAATGCAGGTGCGTGGATCGTGCATTTACAAGCAATCGCAAGTGGCCGTCAAGGCGCTGCGCAAGCTGATGGGCGCCAAGGTGTTCCCCAATCCCAAAGACTATGAAGAGTTGGCCAAACTGATTCAGTACGTGACGGGCGGCGACCCCTGCGCGCTGGTGTTGGATTTTTTTGGCGGCAGTGGCAGCACGGCCCATGCGGTGCTCAAGCTCAACAGGGAAGATGGCGGTAACCGGCAGTTTGTAACGGTTCAACTCCCCGAGGAAATCAAACCCAAAGAGGCCGCTTACAAACAGGGTTATCGGAAAATCAGCGACATCACCATCGACCGCGTCAAGCGTGTGATCGCCGGCACGGGTGACAAGCCGCAGCCGCTGGACGCGGGCTTCAAAGTGTTCAGCCTGGTCAAGTCCAACTTTCCGCGTGTTGAATTTGCGCCTGACCCTGACAAGACTGAAGCAGAGAATTTGATCGCACTCAAGGCCTACATTCAAGCCAAAGAGGCCAGTCTATTCAACGTCCTGCCGCGTGAATTGATTCAGGATGAGGTTTTTCTCAAGTGCGGTTTTCAGCTGGACTATCAGTTGGAACGCGTGACGGAATTAACGGGCAACGAGGTCTGGCGAGTGAGTGATAGCCAGGCCACGCCGCGTACCGCTGTGGTGTGTTTTGACACGCAATTGACGGCCGTCACCCTGGACTGGTTCAAAGCGCAAACAGGCCGCGTTATTTTGCTGGAGGCTGCGCTCGACACCACCATGAAGTGGAACCTTCGGCATACGTTGGGGGCAAGGTTCATTGCGTTTTAGGGGTGAATCAGCATTGACGTATTGGGCAGGTAATGCACCACTACCTCGTGCTACCCAATTGCCGGAGCGGTGCCATGGCATGGGTAGCGCAAGCTTCGCAAGCGACGAGGGTTAACCCTGATTAAATATGGGTTGCACCCAAATTAAAATAGGTGCAACTCATTTTGGAAATAGGTGCAACCATGGCCACAGTCACACTCGGTATCAAGGTTGATGAGGCGCTGCGAACGCGCATCAAGGAGGCCGCAATAGCCCAAGGGCGGACGTCCCACTGGCTTATCAAGCAGGCGGTTCTGCACTACGTTGAGAGCATCGAACGCGGACATGTTCCGCTTGGTGCAAACCAAGGCGCAACCAACACCCTCTCCGGCGTCGAGACTGACGAAGAGGAAGACGTGGCGCCGCCGCCCAGTGCACCGTCTTCAGCACCCCAGCCCTTCCTGGACTGGGCCCAAAACGTGCTGCCGCAGACCGAGATGCGCGCTGCCATCACCGCCGCCTGGCACCGTCCCGAGCCTGAATGCCTGCCGATGCTGGTGCAATTGGCGCATGTGAGCGACGCGGACCAGCGCGCCGCGATTGAAGAAGTCGCGACCCGGTTGGTTGAAGGCCTGCGCAGCAACAAGACCGGCGGCGGCGTGGAGGCGTTGGTGCAGGAGTTTTCGCTCTCCAGCCAGGAAGGCGTGGCGCTGATGTGCATGGCCGAGGCGCTCCTGCGCATTCCCGACAACGCCACGCGCGACGCGCTGATTCGCGACAAAATCAGTCACGGTGACTGGCATTCGCACCTGGGCAACTCGCCCTCGCTGTTCGTCAACGCCGCCGTCTGGGGCCTGATGCTGACCGGCAAGCTCACCGCCACCGCCAGCGAGAAGAGCATGGGCAACGCGCTGACCCGCATGATCGGCAAGGGTGGCGAGCCGCTGATCCGCCAGGGCGTGCACCGCGCCATGAAGCTGATGGGCGAGCAGTTCGTCACCGGGCAGACCATCTCCGAGGCGCTGGCCAACAGCCGCGCGCTGGAGAAAAAAGGCTTTCGCTATTCCTACGATATGCTGGGCGAGGCGGCCACCACCGAGGCGGATGCGGAGCGCTATGTCGCCTCCTACGAGCAATCGATCCGCGCCATCGGCATGGCGTCCAACGGCCGTGGCATCTTTGAAGGCCCGGGCATTTCGGTGAAGCTGTCGGCGCTGCACACGCGCTACAGCCGCGCCCAGCGCGATCGTGTCATGGATGAGCTGCTGCCGCGACTGACCAAGCTGGCGCTGCTGGCGCGCAAGTACGACATCGCCATCAACATCGACGCTGAAGAGTCTGACCGCCTGGAACTCTCCCTGGACCTGTTAGAGAACCTGTGTTTCGACCCCAGGCTCAAAGGCTGGAACGGCATCGGCTTCGTGGTGCAGTCCTACCTCAAGCGCTGCCCTTATGTGATCGACCATGTGATTGACCTGGCAAGGCGCAGCGGCCACCGCCTGATGATCCGCCTGGTCAAAGGCGCTTACTGGGACGCAGAGATCAAGCGCGCCCAGCTCGACGGCCTGGACGGCTACCCGGTCTACACCCGCAAGGTGCATACCGATGTGGCTTACCTCGCTTGCGCGCGCAAGTTGCTCGCCGCACCCGAGGCGGTTTACCCGCAATTTGCCACCCACAACGCGCAAACCGTGGCGTCGATTTACCAGATGGCGGGCAACAACTACTACGCCGGGCAGTACGAGTTTCAGTGCCTGCATGGCATGGGCGAGCCGCTGTACGAGCAGGTCACCGGCACGGTGGCCGACGGCAAGCTGGGGCGCCCATGCCGCATTTACGCGCCGGTGGGCACGCACGAGACGCTCTTGGCGTATCTGGTGCGCCGGCTGCTGGAGAACGGCTCCAACTCATCCTTTGTCAACCGCATTGGCGACCTCAAGGTGCAGGTCGATGACCTGGTGGCCGACCCGGTGCTGGAGGCGCAGGCGATTGAGGCGCAGGCGGGCCAGCTGGGCGCGCCGCACCCCAAGATTGCGCTGCCGCGCCAGCTGTTTGCCGCCCTGGGCGCCCAGTCGCGCTTGAACTCATCGGGCCTGAATCTGGCCAACGAACAACAGCTGGCCTCGCTCGCCGCGGGCTTGCTGCGCAGCACGCAAGTGATCCATGCCGCTTGCGCCACGGTGGCGCAGGTGGCGCCAGTCAGTGCGTCCACTGCCGTGGCGCAGGGCTGGCAAGCGGTCTGCAACCCGGCCGACACGCGCGACCAGGTCGGCTGGGTGCGACCGGCTTCGGTGGCCGAGCTTGAGCTCGCAGTTGAGCGCGCCGCTCGCGCGACCCAAATCTGGCAAGTGACACCACCCCAAGAACGCGCCGCCTGCCTCAAGCGCGCCGCCGACTTGCTGGAGCAGCGCACGCAAAGCATCCTGGGCCTGATCGTGCGCGAAGCGGGCAAGTCGCTGCCCAACGCCATTTCCGAAATCCGCGAGGCGGTGGACTTCTTGCGCTATTACGCGGCCCAGGCAGAAGCCACCTTTGACAATCAGACGCAGCGCTCGCTCGGTGTGGTGCTGTGCATCAGCCCGTGGAATTTCCCGCTGGCGATCTTTGCCGGCCAGGTTGCCGCCGCGCTGGCCAGCGGCAACTGTGTGCTGGCCAAGCCGGCAGAGCAAACGCCGCTGGTCGCTGATCTGATGGTGCGCCTGCTGCACGAAGCCGGCGTGCCGCTGGATGCGGTGCAACTGGTTCCCGGCACCGGTGAGGTCGTGGGCACCGCGCTGGTGGCGCACGCGCAGGTGGCGGGCGTGATGTTTACCGGCTCGACCGAGGTGGCGCGGCTGATTGCGCAAACCTTGTCACAGCGCCTGAGCCGGCAGGGCCACTGCATCCCCTTGATTGCCGAGACCGGGGGCCAAAATGCCATGGTGGTCGATTCATCGGCATTGGCTGAGCAGGTGGTGGGCGATGTGTTGTCTTCAGCTTTCGACTCGGCCGGCCAGCGCTGCTCGGCGCTTCGATTGCTGTGCATCCAGGAAGACGTGGCCGACCGGGTCATTGGCATGATCAAGGACGCGATGCGCGAGTGGGTCATGGGCAACCCGGACCGCATGCACACCGATGTGGGTCCGGTGATCGACGAGGAGGCAAGGGTGCAGATTGAGCAGCACATTGAGGCGATGCGCTCAGACGGCCAAGCGGTGACCCGCATGGCGCGCGACGAGAGCGCAGGCCAAGGTCATTTTGTGATGCCCACGCTGATTGAGATCGACCGCATCGAGCGCCTGCAGCGCGAGGTGTTCGGCCCGGTGCTGCATGTGCTGCGCTACCGGCGCGACGACCTCGCCAGTGTGCTCAATGCCATTAACGCCACCGGCTACGGCCTGACCTTTGGGGTGCACAGCCGCATTGACGAGACCATCGCCCAGGTCACGCAAAAGGTGCAGGCGGGCAATATATACGTCAACCGCAATGTGATCGGCGCGGTGGTGGGAGTGCAGCCTTTTGGCGGCATGGGCCTGTCGGGCACTGGGCCCAAAGCGGGCGGGCCGCTCTATCTGTACCGGCTCTTACAGCAAGATGATGCCCAATGCAACCCGGCTTTGAGTGCCCTGGCGGCCTCGCCTGCCAGTCGCGCGCTGCCGCTGGCCAGCGCCGAGCGTCACCTCAACGCGCATCCCGCTTTGCTGGCGCTGCAGAGTTTGATGGCGAGCCTGCAAGGGCCAACGCTGGTGGCGGCAGGGCAAGGGGGCTTAAGCGGCCTGGACATGGCGCAGGCCACGGCCGCGTGCGCAAGGTATCGGGCCGCCAGCGTGCTTGGCCAGGTCTTTCTGCTGCCGGGCCCCACGGGGGAGTCGAACCGCTACCAGCTGCTGGCGCGGGGCGCGGTCTGGGCCGTGCCACAGACGGCGCTTGGGCTGATCCACCAGGTGGCAGCTGCCTTGGCCAGTGGCAACCCGTGCTGGATCGAGACCCCCGCCAGCGACAGCGCCGTGGCCCATGTGCTGAGCACCTTGCCGCCCGAGGTGCAGCGCTTTGTGCAACAGCGCAGCTTTGATCAGTTGCGCAGCGAGCAGCACGTGAGCGCCATGTTGTTTGAAGGTGATGGCGATGCGCTGCAAGCCCTGGCCCCGACCGTGGCGCAGCAGGCGGGAGCCCTCGTGCGCATTGAAAGCTTGTCGCCCGCGCAGTTGGCATCAGGTGCCTGCTACGACTTGAGCGCCCTGATGCATGAGCAAAGCATCAGCACCAACACGGCCGCCGCCGGTGGCAACGCGCAACTCATGACGATGGACTGAGCCGTGCAGCAGGTTCAGGTGCCAGAGCGGCACCCTGAGCTGATTCAAAAGAACCCACAACGAGGAGACCTCAATGAAATTCAAGACACCGCCGTGACGACCGGATCGACCCCAATCCAATCCAATCCAAATCAAAACCCAGGCCCCAAAACCGGCCCCCTTACTTTCAGGAAACACACATGAAACTCAAAAGCACACTCCTTCCCCTGGTTGGCGCTCTGGCGCTGGCCTTTGCCAGCCAGGCTTATGCGCAGGAACAAAAGGTCGTCATCGGCCTGAGCGGCCCCTTGTCAGGCGCCAACGCCTTTGCCGGCAAGGACAACGAAAACGGCGTGCGCCTGGCGATTGAAGACCTCAACAGCAAAAAGATCAGCGTCGGGGGCAAGACCCTTAAATTTGAACTGTTGTCCGAAGACGACCAATGCGACCCCAGAGCCGGCGTCATGGTGGCGCAAAAGCTGGTCGACAGCGGCGTCAAATTTGTCATGGGTCCGTATTGCTCGGGCGTGGCGGTGCCGGCATCGCGCCTGTACAGCCAGGGCGGCGCCATGCTGTCAACCGTGGGCACCAACCCCAAAGTCACGCTGGGCGGCTACAAGAACCTGTTCCGGATCATTGCCAGCGACAACCAGATTGGCGCCAGCATGGCCGCTTATGCGGACAATGTGCTCAAGCTCAAATCGGTGGCCGTGATTGACGACCGCACCGCCTTTGGCCAGGGCGTGGCCGAAGAATTCACCAAAGAAGCCAAGAAGTTGGGGCTGAGCGTGGTGGGTCAGGAATTCACGACCGACAAAGCGACCGATTTCACCGCCATCCTGACCAGCTTGAAGGCCAAGAAGCCAGAAGCCATCTTCTTCGGCGGCTATGCACCGCAGGCCGGACCTATGGCGCGTCAGATGCAGCAGCTCGCGCTCAAGACCAAGTTGCTGGGCGGCGACACGTTGTGCAGCCCTGAAATGGGAAAACTCGGTGGTGAAGCGGTCAATGACGTGGTCTTTTGTGCCCAGGGTGGTTCGATTCTGGACAAGGCCGCCAACGGCCCGGCCTTCAAGGCGAAGTTCAAGAAGCGCTTTGGCCTGGACCCCGATGTGTACGCCGCGCCTTTTTATGACCAGACCATGTTCATTGGCGAGTCCATGCAAAAGGCCAACTCCATCGACCCGAACAAGGTCGGCGCAGAAATCTACAAGTCGAGTTACAAGGGCGTCGCTGGCACCTACAGCTATGACGACAAGGGCAACATGAAGCAGGCGCCGATCACGGTCTACACCTTCAAGAACGCCTTGCCAGTGCCACTGGCAAGTTATTGATATTGAATTAGGTTAGACCCTTGGTCATTTGAGGCCGCCCGCCGCGTGCGGTGGGCGGCCGAAAAAAGTTGTAAATGAATATTTCAAATGGCAACGCCAACGCGGATGTTGTCCCGACTGCCCCGACAATGCCCGAGGCGCTTGCCATGTCAGAGGCTGTTTGCTTTCATATTAATAGCTATGTATGCAATATACACGGGGGCTAGAGGCTTAAAACGTGTAGATGTCTAGTTGACTCGCGATATTGCGTTATTGATGCTCGACCTTGGTAATAATCGAAATTCAGGGGGTCGCCCAGTGGCATCGCAGAGGGGTGGCATGAGGATGAGTTGTTCAGCGCAAGACCAGAAAGAGGTGAGAAATGAGAGCAGGTATGGGTATTTTGGGTTTGTTGTTGGCGCTGGTCGTCGTTGGGCTGCTGGCCAAAAAACAGTTGGGCGCGGTGGCAGGCACAGCACCCGCAACCCAGTCTGGCGTTTCGGCTCCAGTGGGCACGCCGCAGCAACAAAGCCAGCAGTTGCAGGACCAAGTCAAAAAATCGGTTGAAGAGGCGATGCAACAGAAGCGGCCCGAGTCGCCGGATCAATGATGAGCCTGAACCACTTGCTCAATCAGCTTCGGCTGCTGCTCGGCTTGGTGTTGACAGTCAGCGCCGGCGCGGCGACTGCCACTTTGGGGCAGTCACCCTGGGCAGCCGGGGCTACTGCAGCGTCGTCTGCGGTGCCCGCTGCAAAAATGCAGGCTGTCACGCCCGTGGCCCCAAGCAGTCTTTACACGCTTCACGAGATTCAGCTTGAAAATGGAACCACCGTTCGCGAATATGCGACGCCTGCCGGAATTGTTTTTGCGGTGTCGTGGCAGGGGCCGGTGTTGCCCGATCTGAGCGCGCTGCTGGGCACTTATTTCAACACCTTCAAGCAGGAAACTGAACGGCTTCGCGCTGCGGGACGACGCGGAGGACCGGTGAGCATTGAGCATCCCAATCTTGTCATTCAATCGGGCGGCCGGATGCGAAATTTTTTTGGACATGCCTATGCGCCGGCCCTGATCCCGACCGGTCTCAATATCAAAGATGTACTGCAATAAATTCTTGAATCGCGCCCTCGCGCTGGCGCTGGTTGCGACGCTCGTCACGGCGTGCGGTGGCGGCGGTGGCGGCGACTCGACGCCTGTGTCCGTTACGCCTGAAGCGCCGAGTGCACCTGTGGTACAGCCTGTGCCCGCGGCGGCCAACGTGAGCCAACTGACGGTAGACGCTGGCCCCTCCGGCACGGGCTACAACGTCAACCGCCTGTACACCACGGTCAAGGTCTGCAGTCCCGACAGCACGCAATGCAAGACCATTGAGCACGTGCTGGTGGATACCGGCTCCTTTGGCGTGCGGCTGTTGGCCAGCGCGATGGATCCCACCTTGAACCTGAAGCAGTCGACCGGCGCCAACGGTTCTCCTCTGCTCAATTGTGCGAAGTTTGTCGACGACAGCTTTGCCTGGGGCCCGGTGGTGAAGGCCGATGTGGTGATGGGCGGCATGACGGCCGCCAGTGTGCCGATTCAAGTCATCGCAGACCCGGCGTTCAACGGCCTGGCGGCTGCATGTTCGGTCGGCGGTACGGCGATCACCAACGCAACGGTACTTGGCGCGAACGGCATCCTTGGGATTGGCCTGTTCAAGGAAGACTGTGGGGAACGCTGCAACCAAATTGTCAACAACGGTTCTTATTACACCTGCACTGACGCCAACTGCACCGCCACCACCGGTGCGAAAACCAGTATCGCCCAACAGGTGAAGAACCCGGTGCCCTTGTTCGCATCTGACAGCAATGGCGTGCTGATCGACTTGCCAGGTGTGAGTGCGGCCGGTGCACCCAGTCTGAACGGATCGCTGATTTTCGGCATCGGCACACAGCCCAATAACCGATGGACCCCCGGCGCGGTTCTGACAACCGATTCTGTGGGCTATGTCACTACCTTGCTGGCAGGGCAAAACCTGCCCAGCAGCTTTACCAACAGCTTTTTCGACTCGGGCTCCAATGGCTTGTTCTTTGATTCCACGATCACAAAATGTGGGACCAGTGCTGACGGGTTTTATTGTCCAACGTCGCCTGTCAATTTGTCGGCCACATTGGTGGGGGCCAATCGGGCGACAAGTGCCATCTCGTTTTCCGTTGACAAAGCGACCGACTTGTTTGCCGGTGGCGTCAATCACGTGCTGCCCACCTTGGCGGGCGGCATTGGTGACATCCCAGGCCATCCGTCTACCTTTGATTGGGGTTTACCCTTCTTTTACGGCCGACGGGTGTTTTTTGGCATCGAGGGGCAGGCATCGATGCTGGGAACCGGCCCGTTTTACGCCTTCTGAACCACGGTTCAGTTGGCGGCTTCCAGCCCGTTCTTGAAGTGCTCCTGCATCCGCCGCACGGACAGCGCCGCGTCCCGTGCCGCAAGGGCCGCCATCAGGGCACGGTGTTCATTCAATGATTCCTCGATGCGCCCGGATTTCAGCAGCGAGTTGTGGCGGTTGAGCTTCATCACCTTGCGCAAGTCGGCCACCATCTGGTTGCGCCAGCGGTTGTTGGCAATCTCCAGCAAGCGCATGTGGAAGCGTTCGTTAATCTCAAAAAAGAGTTCCCGGTTTTGGCCGTCCGGGGCGGCAGCCGCTTCCAGTTCAAGGTGCAGCGCCTGCAGCTCTTCGATTTGGGGTGCCGTGGCCGTGGTTGCCACCACGCCGGCACCATCAGATTCCAGCAGGCTGAGCAGGTGGTACACATCTGACAAGTCGCGCTCGGATACCTCGGTCACATAAGCGCCACGGCGCACCTTCATGGTGACCAGCCCTTCGGCCGCCAGCACTTTGAGCGCTTCACGCAGCGGTGTGCGGCTGATGCCATAGGCTTCGGCAATTTTCAGTTCGTCAATCCAGCTGCCGGGCGCCAGTTCACGCGTGAAAATGCGCTGACGCAGGAGCTCAGCCACCTCTTCATAGAGTGCGCGAGGAGAAAGGGAAAGCGCTGCCATGGGGCGAATTGTAAGCTTGAAACAATATTCTGAATCAATAATTATAAATAACGTGAACTACAATTGGTTTGCCGAGGCATGCACAGGGCCGCAGGGGTCCGGTGCGATTCGGTACACGATTGACTTCGATCAACCCATTGCGAGCGGCCTCTGTCATGACCCAAAAATATCCTGAATTTCAGACTGCCAACCTTGAGGCCTGGGCCAAAGCGGCCGCCAAGTCCGCACCGGGCGGCAATGTGGAGGCACTCAACTGGCAAACGCCCGACGGCATCACGGTCAAGCCGCTCTACACCGCAGCCGACACCCAGAACCTGCCTTACGCCAACACCCTGCCGGGTTTTGAGCCCTACCTGCGCGGCCCGCAGGCCACCATGTACGCGGTGCGGCCCTGGACGATTCGGCAATACGCCGGCTTTTCCACGGCAGAAGAGTCCAACGCGTTTTACCGCAAGGCGCTGACCGCCGGCGGGCAGGGCGTGAGCGTGGCCTTTGATCTGGCGACCCATCGGGGTTATGACAGCGACCACCCGCGTGTGACGGGGGACGTGGGCAAGGCCGGTGTGGCGATTGATTCGGTCGAAGACATGAAGGTGCTGTTCGACCAGATTCCGCTGGACAAGGTCAGTGTGTCCATGACCATGAACGGTGCTGTGCTGCCGGTGCTGGCTGGTTACGTGGTGGCGGCAGAAGAGCAGGGCGTGAGCCAGGATAAGTTGAGCGGAACGATTCAGAACGACATTCTGAAAGAGTTCATGGTGCGCAACACCTACATCTACCCCCCAAAGCCTTCGATGCGCATCATTGGCGACATCATCGAGTACACGGCCAAAAACATGCCGAAGTTCAACTCGATTTCGATCAGCGGCTACCACATGCAGGAGGCTGGCGCCAACCAGGCGCTCGAGCTCGCCTTCACGCTGGCTGACGGCAAGGAATACGTCAAGACCGCCATCGCCAAAGGCATGGATGTGGACGAGTTTGCCGGGCGACTGAGTTTTTTCTGGGCCATCGGCATGAACTTCTACCTGGAAGTCGCCAAGATGCGCGCCGCGCGCCTGCTGTGGTGCCGCATCATGAAAGGCTTCAACGCCAAATCGCCGAAGAGCCTGATGCTGCGCACGCACTGCCAGACGAGCGGCTGGAGCCTGACCGAGCAGGACCCCTACAACAACGTGGTGCGCACCACCATCGAGGCGATGGCGGCGGTGTTCGGCGGCACGCAAAGTCTGCACACCAACAGCTTTGACGAAGCCATCGCGCTGCCGACCGAATTCAGCTCGCGCATCGCCCGCAACACCCAGCTCATCATTCAGGAAGAGACCCACATCCCCAACGTGATCGATCCCTGGGCCGGCAGCTACATGATGGAAAAGCTGACGCAGGACATGGCGGACGCGGCTTGGGCCATCATTGAGGAAGTCGAAGCCATGGGCGGCATGACCCAAGCGGTTGACAGCGGCTGGGCCAAGCTGAAAATTGAAGCGGCCGCTGCGGAAAAGCAGGCGCGCATTGACAGCGGCAAGGATGTGATCGTCGGCGTGAACAAGTACAAGCTCAAGCTGGAGGACGTGATCGAATCGCGCGACATTGACAACGTGGCGGTGCGCGACGGCCAGATCGAGCGTCTCAATAAAATCAAGAAAAATAGGGACGCAGCCCAGGTGCAGCAAGCGCTGGCAGCTATCGAAACTGCAGCAGCCAGCGGCACCGGCAATCTGCTGGACTTGTCCATCAAAGCGGTGCGCGCACGCGCCACGGTGGGTGAAATCAGCGATGCCATGGAAAAATCCTTCGGCCGCCACCGCGCCGACACGCAAAAAGTGACCGGTGTCTATGCCGCCGCTTTTGACACCGACACCACCGACGGGGACACCATGGATTACTGGAATGCGCTCAAGGCCGAGATTGCCGACTTTGCCGCCGCGCAAGGCAGGCGCCCGCGCGTCATGATCAGCAAGCTGGGCCAGGACGGCCACGACCGCGGTGCCAAGGTGGTGGCCACGGCCTTTGCCGACCTCGGCTTTGACGTCGACATTGGCCCGCTGTTCCAGACCCCCGAAGAATGCGCCCGCCAGGCGATTGAAAACGACGTGCACGCCGTCGGCGTCAGCACGCTGGCAGCCGGTCACAAGACCCTGGTGCCTGCCATCATCGCTGAGTTGCACAAGCAGGGCGCCGATGACATCATCGTGTTCGTGGGCGGCGTGATTCCGCGTCAGGACTACGCCATGCTGTATGACGCGGGTGTCAAAGGCATTTACGGCCCGGGTACGCCGATCCCTGCCAGTGCCAAGGACGTGCTGGCGCAGATCAAAAAAGCCTTGAATGTCTGAATTGACCGTTGTTATACTGTAATACCGTATTTCACCCGGAGCCGATCATGGCTGTGTCTGTTCGCATGGATCCCTTGCTTGAGAAAGAGTTGGAACTTGCCGCCAAGCGCAAGGGCCTGACTAAGTCGCAGTTCATCATCGATGCCGTCGAGCGTGCGCTGGGGCGAAAAAATCCGTTTGAATTGATGACAGCTCTCAAGGCGGAAGAAAGTCGACCTGAATACCAATCGGTCACGCTGGCCTACCAGGGGTGGGAACAGCCTTATGACACCGATGCATCCAGAGCGCAACTGATTGAACGACTCAAGGCCAAGCATGCCAGCAGCACTGATTGATGCCAGCGCGCTGGTGGCTGTTTTTGGCACTGACCAGCCCAAAGGGCAGCATTACCAGACCTTGTTTCAAAGCGCGTCAGAGCAACGTTGGTCTCTGTCAACGACCTGGCCCTGCGTGACTGAGGCCAGTTACATGGTGGCACCGCCGCAGCGTTACACCTTGTTGCGTTGGTTGGGCCATGGCGCCATTTCGGTGTATCCATTTGAACAAGAGGAACTGATTGATTTTGCCGATCTCATGCACCGCTATACGCAAGCACCACGCTCTGAAATGGATCTGGCCGATGCCTCGCTGCTGTGGTTGGCCGAGCAAACGGGTGTCACTCGCATCATGACGCTGGATGTGCGCGACTTCTCGCGCTATCGGCTGCCTGATGGTCGCTCGTTTGAAATTTTATGAGAAATAAGCCTGTAGCCCCCGTCCAGACTGCACAAGCAGCTTCTTATTTAATAGCGGGCTCGGCATCGCAGGGTACGCCTTGGAACCGCTTGCATGAAGCGATTTTGCAGGGCACGCCGCCGCAGCAACGCCGCGCCATCGCCAAAGCCATCACCTTGCTGGAATCGACCCGCGCCGACCACCGGCTGCAGGCTGACGAGCTTTTGACCGCCTTGCTGCCTCACACCGGCAAGTCGTTTCGTCTGGGCATCAGCGGCGTTCCGGGCGTCGGCAAGTCGACCTTTATTGAGGCTCTGGGCCTGTACCTGATTGCGCAGGGCCACCGCGTCGCCGTTCTCACCATTGACCCCTCCAGCACCGTCTCGGGCGGCTCCATCCTGGGCGACAAGACGCGCATGGAAAGGCTCTCGGTGCACGAGCACGCCTACATTCGCCCCAGCCCCAGCAGCGGCACTTTGGGGGGCGTGGCCGAGAAAACGCGCGAGGCAATGCTGGTGTGCGAGGCCGCCGGTTATGACGTGGTGATTGTCGAAACCGTGGGCGTCGGCCAGTCCGAGACGGCGGTGGCCAACATGACCGACATGTTCGTGCTGATGCAGTTGCCCAACGCGGGTGACGATCTGCAGGCCATCAAGAAAGGCGTGATGGAACTGGCCGACCTGGTCGTCATCAACAAGGCCGACATCGACCCCAACGCCGCGACGCGCGCGCGCGCCCAGATCACCTCGTCACTGCGCTTGCTGGGGCTGCACGGCAACCCGCAGCACATGCACCATGACGAAAAAATCTGGCACCCGCAGGTGATCCAGCTTAGCGCGCTGCAGGGGCAGGGCGTTGACACTTTCTGGGCCGCAGTGCTGCAATTCAGATCCTTGCAGCTTGATAGCGGCAGGTTTGGCGCGCGGCGCCAGCAGCAATCGCTGGCCTGGATGTGGGAGCGCATTGATGCCGGCTTGAAACAGGCGTTTCGTGAGCATCCGCAAGTCAATCAATTGCTGCCGCAGTTTACAAAGCAAGTGCTGGAGGGCCGTATGGCGGCCTCCACTGCAGCACGAAATATGCTTCTAGCCCAGGTAAATAGGGCATAGTTAGCTATAAAAGTAATAGTATAAATCGACCGAGACGATCACACCTTAAGAAAGAGAAAACCATGCACGACATCCTTGAACAACTTGAAGCCAAACGCGAGCTTGCGCGCTTGGGGGGTGGCCAAAAGCGCATTGACGCGCAACACAAAAAGGGCAAGCTCACCGCCCGTGAACGCCTGGAGTTGCTGCTCGACGAGGGCACGTTTGAAGAGTGGGACATGTTCGTGGAGCACCGCTGCGTCGATTTCGGCATGCAGGACCAGAAGATTCCGGGCGATGGTGTGGTGACAGGCTACGGCATGATCAATGGCCGCCTGGTGTTTGTGTTCAGCCAGGATTTCACCGTGTTTGGTGGTGCCTTGAGTGAGGCGCACGCGGAAAAAATTTGCAAAGTGATGGATCAGGCCATGAAGGTCGGTGCCCCCGTGATTGGTCTCAACGACTCGGGCGGTGCCCGCATTCAGGAGGGTGTGGCGTCTCTGGGCGGTTACGCCGACGTGTTTCAGCGCAACGTGATGGCCAGCGGCGTGGTGCCGCAGATCAGCATGATCATGGGCCCGTGTGCCGGTGGTGCCGTGTACTCGCCGGCCATGACCGACTTCATCTTCATGGTCAAAGACAGCTCCTACATGTTCGTGACCGGCCCCGAGGTGGTGAAGACCGTGACCCATGAAGAGGTGACCGCCGAGGAACTCGGTGGCGCCATCAGCCACACGACCAAAAGTGGTGTGGCCGATCTGGCGTTTGAGAACGATGTGGAAGCGCTCTTGATGCTGCGCCGCCTCTACAACTACCTGCCGCTCAACAACCGCGAGAGAGCGCCAGTGCGCCGCAGCGGTGACCCGGCCGAGCGCATGGACCTGAGCCTGGACTCGCTGGTGCCCGATAACGCGAACAAGCCCTATGACATGAAAGAGCTGATCGTCAAGACCGTCGACGACGGTGACTTTTTTGAGCTGCAGCCCGAGTACGCCAAAAACATCCTGATCGGCTTTGGCCGCATGGAAGGACAGACCGTGGGCATCGTGGCCAATCAGCCGCTGGTGCTGGCTGGTTGCCTGGACATCAAGAGCTCCATCAAGGCGGCGCGCTTTGTGCGCTTTTGCGATGCGTTCAATATTCCGGTCATCACCTTTGTCGATGTGCCCGGCTTCATGCCCGGCACGGCGCAAGAGTACGGCGGCATCATCAAGCATGGCGCCAAGCTGCTCTATGCCTTTGCCGAGTGCACGGTGCCCAAGATCACCGTCATCACGCGTAAAGCCTATGGTGGCGCTTATGACGTGATGAGCTCCAAGCACCTGCGCGGCGATGTGAACTTTGCCTGGCCCAATGCTGAGATTGCGGTGATGGGGGCCAAGGGCGCGGTGGAAATCATCTTCCGTGAAGACAAGAGCGACCCCGCCAAGATCGCGGCCAAAGAGGCCGAGTACAAAGCCCGCTTTGCCAACCCCTTTGTGGCCGGCGCGCGCGGCTTCATCGACGACGTGATCCTGCCACACGAAACCCGCAAACGCATTTGCCGTTCGTTGGTGATGCTGCGCGACAAGAAGGTTGAGAACCCGTGGCGCAAGCACGGCAATATTCCGCTGTGATTTGCACCGGTATGAATACCAACTCGTGCCGCGCTGGATCGGGCCACCCGGACGTTTTGCTCCGTGTCCCCCGGCCTTCGGCCTCCTCCTTTACCTGCGCAAAACGCCCAGGAAGCCCGATCCTGGGTGTTGGGTATTGCTCTGTCCCTAGCCAAACTTCCTTCGCAGCAATGGGCATGGCGTATCTGCCGCAGCGAAGTAAAGGAGGAGCCCGCTTCGGCGGGCGGGGGACATGAGCGGAGGTAGATACGCCGTGCCCATTGCGGGCTCAGACACGACGCACCACAACCAGAACGAAAGCCAACGCTGGCTCTCTAGAAATTGTTAGGAGTATTGAAATGTTTACCAAAATCCTGATCGCCAACCGTGGCGAAATCGCCTGTCGCGTCATCGTCACTGCCCGCAAGATGGGAATAAAAACGGTGGCGGTGTATTCCGACGCCGACAAGGACGCGCGCCATGTGCTGCTGGCCGACGAGGCCGTCAACATCGGCCCGGCGCCGAGCCGCGACAGTTATTTGCAGGGCGACAAAATCATCGCCGCTTGCAAGCAGACCGGCGCCCAGGCACTGCATCCTGGCTATGGTTTCTTGAGCGAGAACGCCGCGTTTGCAAAAAAAGTGGAAGAAGAAGGCATTGTCTTCATCGGCCCCAAGCACTACTCGATGGCCGCCATGGGCGACAAGATTGAGTCGAAGAAGCTGGCTGGCGCGGCCGGGGTGAACTGCATTCCGGGCGTCAACAGCGCAATAGAAACGGCTGAAAGCGCGGTTGAAATTGCCCAGGGCATTGGCTACCCCGTCATGATCAAAGCCAGCGCGGGCGGCGGCGGCAAAGGCCTGCGCGTCGCCTACAACGACAAGGAGGCGTTTGAGGGCTATACCAGCTGCCGCAACGAAGCGCGCAGCAGCTTTGGTGACGACCGGGTATTCGTCGAGAAGTATGTCGAGGAGCCGCGCCACATTGAAATCCAGTTGATTGGCGACAGCTTTGGCAACGTGGTGTATCTCAATGAGCGGGAATGCTCGCTGCAGCGCCGTCATCAAAAGGTGCTGGAAGAAGCGCCCTCATCCTTCATCAGCGAGGCGACCCGCAAAGCGATGGGCGAGCAGGCCGTGGCCTTGGCCAAAGCGGTGAACTACCAGAGTGCCGGCACGGTCGAGTTTGTGGTCGGCAAGGACCAGAGTTTTTACTTTCTGGAGATGAATACCCGCTTGCAGGTCGAGCACCCGGTGACTGAGTGCATCACCGGCCTGGACCTGGTGGAGTTGATGATTCGCGTCGCCGCCGGTGAAAAGTTGCCTTTGACACAGGCCGAAGTGAAGCGCGATGGCTGGGCGATTGAGTGCCGCATCAACGCAGAAGATCCGTTCCGAAGCTTCTTGCCCTCCACCGGACGTTTAGTGCGATTCCAACCACCGGCGCAGACCATGTTTGCCGCCGACACTGACCATTGGTTCGGCGTGCGGGTCGATACCGGGGTGCAGGACGGCGGCGAGATTCCCATGTTTTACGACTCGATGATCGGCAAGCTGATAGTGCACGGCAAGGACCGCCTGGATGCCATTGCCAAAATGCGCGAAGCGCTCAATGGTTTTGTGATTCGGGGTATCAGCAGCAACATCCCGTTTCAGGCCGCTCTGCTGGCGCATCCCAAGTTTGTGGCCGGGGACTTCAACACCGGCTTCATCGCGGAAAATTATTCAAAAGGTTTCCGCGCCGAAGATGTGCCGCACGCTGATGCTGACTGGTTGATTGCGCTGGCTGCCTTTGTTAACCGCATGTACCGCAACCGCGCCACCTTTATCAGCGGGCAGATGGAGGGTCATGAGGTCGAGGTGGGCGAAGACTTTGTGGTGGTGACCCTCGGTCAGCAAGGCGTCTCCAAGCCGACCCCGGTTGTGGTCACAGATTTTGAAGGTAAAACAGGCTCCAGCCTAGTCAGGGTGGGTGCCAGAAGCTACAAAATTTGTAGCAATTATCATCTCGGTCAAGTGCGTGTGGAGGGCACTTGCAACGGCGATCCGTTCACCGCTCAGGTCGAGCGCGGCAGCTTGGCGGGCAAAAATCCGCTGGCGATCCGGGTCTCGCACAACGGCACGCAAATCGACACGCTGGTGCTGTCCAAGCGTGCGGCCGAACTCTATACCCTGATGCCCTACAAGGCGCCGCCCGACATGAGTCGCTTTGTGCTGTCGCCGATGCCAGGCTTGCTGGTGGAAGTGGCGGTGGTACCCGGGCAGAAGGTGCTCGCGGGTGAGCGCGTGGCGGTGATTGAGGCGATGAAGATGGAAAACGTGTTGTTTGCGACAGCCGATGGTGTGGTGGCCAAAGTGTTGGCGGCCAAGGGAGAGAGTCTGACCGTGGATCAGGCGATTGTGGAGTTTGCATGAGCAGCCAATCGCTTGGACCTTTCGTCAAGCTCAGCACCGACCAGGCGCAGGAGCGGCCCTTTAAGGTGCTGGGTATCCAGCAAGTTGCCATTGGTGGAACAGACAAAACCAGACTGCAAAGGCTCTGGGTTGACATGCTGGGTCTGGAGGTGACCGGTACTTTCAGGAGCGAGCGCGAAAACGTGGATGAAGATATTTGCGCCATGGGTAGCGGCCCGTTCAAGGTCGAGGTTGACCTGATGCAGCCAGTCGACCCCGATAAGAAGCCTGCCGTGCAAAGCACACCGCTGAACCACATCGGACTCTGGATAGACGACCTGCCAGCTGCCGTGCAATGGCTCACGGCCCAAGGTGTTCGCTTTGCGCCCGGGGGCATCCGCCAGGGTGCCGCTGGTTTTGACATCTGTTTCCTGCATCCCAAATCGAATGACGAATTTCCAATCAGTGGCGAGGGCGTCTTGATTGAGTTGGTGCAGGCCCCGGCAGAGGTTGTTGTTGCGTTTGGAAACCTTTTGACAGGGGCCGCCTGACCTTTGGATGCGGGTCAATGTCAGCTATTTGCGTTGGGTCAAAAACTAACGCCTTTGTGGCTCACGACTGCCGGATTCACTTGAGAGTGAATTACAGTCCTACCCGTGTACACTTTTTCAAGCACCCTCGCAGCAGCGGTGTATCAAGGGTATAGGAGACAAAATTGCAAGCTACCAATCTGGGCAATCCGGCTTATTTTCACAAAGTCGTTGACTGTCAATGGGCCTGTCCGGCTCACACCCCCGTTCCTGAATACATTCGTCTGATTGGTCAAGGGCGTTATACCGACGCCTACATGATCAACTGGGTGTCCAACGTGTTTCCAGGCATTCTCGGGCGCACCTGCGACCGTCCTTGCGAGCCCGCCTGCCGTCGTGGTCGGGTCGAGGAAAACAATGGTGTCAAGCCCGAGCCGGTGGCGATTTGTCGCCTCAAGCGCGTGGCTGCGGACAACAAGGATGATGTCAAGGCACGCATGCCGCAGGTGGCGCCGTCCAATGGCAAGCGTATTGCCTGTGTTGGCGCCGGGCCGGCATCGCTCACCGTGGCACGCGACCTCGCGCCGCTGGGCTACCAGGTGACCGTGTTTGAAGGCGAAGCCAAGGCCGGCGGCTTTGTGCGCACCCAAATCCCCCGTTTTCGGCTGCCGGAGTCTGTCATTGACGAAGAAACCGGCTACATCTTTGACCTGGGCGTCCAGTTCAAGAATAACCAGCGCATCGACTCCATGAAGGACTTGTTGACGCAGGGCTATGACGCGGTGTTTGTCGGCTGCGGCGCGCCTCGCGGGCGCGATCTGGATGCCCCTGGCCGCAAAGAGGCTGCTGCCAACATCCACCTCGGCATCGACTGGCTGGCTTCGGTTTCATTTGGCCACGTCACCAGTGTGGGACCACGTGTCATCGTGCTGGGCGGTGGTAACACGGCCATGGACTGCTGCCGCTCTGCGCGGCGTCTCGGCGGCACCGATGTCAAAGTGATCGTGCGCAGCGGGTTCGAGGAAATGAAAGCCTCGCCTTGGGAGAAAGAAGACGCGGTGCATGAAGGCATCCCGATCATCAACTACCACGTTCCCAAGGCTTATGAACACAAGGATGGCAAGCTTGTCGGTATGACTTTCGAGATCGTGAGCGCTGTCTATGACGAAAAGGGTCGTCGCTCTCTGGTTCCAACGGGCGCACCCGATGTGTTTTTCGAGTGTGACACCGTCCTCGTGGCGGTCGGTCAAGAAAACTCGTTCCACTGGATTGAGCGCGATTGCGGCATTGAATTTGACCGCTGGGGCTTGCCGGTGCTGGGAGAGAACACCTTCCAGTCCGGGATGCCCAAGGTTTTCTTCGGCGGCGACGCGGCCTACGGACCCAAAAACATCATCACGGCTGTGGCGCATGGGCACGAAGCCGCGGTGTCGATTGACCGGTTTCTCAATGGCGAGGCGGTTGATGTGCGCCCGGCACCGCGCACCAACCTGATGTCCCAGAAGATGGGCATTCACGAGTGGAGCTACAGCAACGATGTCTCGGGCGACAAACGTTTTGTCGTGCCTTGGGCCAAGGCCGAAGTGGCGCTGGCCAGCATCCGCGTGGAAGTGGAGTTGGGCTTTGATGCGGCGACGGCATTCAAGGAAGCCAGTCGTTGTCTGAACTGCGATGTGCAGACCGTGTTCAACCGCGACACCTGCATCGAGTGTGATGCCTGTGTCGATATCTGCCCCATGGACTGCATCACCTTCACCAGCAATGGTGACGAGGCCGATTTGCGTACGCGGCTGAAAGCCCCGGCGCACCATACGTCGCAAGACCTGTATGTCTCGGGCGAGCTCAAGACCGGGCGCGTCATGGTAAAGGACGAAGACGTCTGCCTGCACTGTGGTTTGTGTGCCGAACGTTGCCCAACCGGCGCCTGGGACATGCAGAAATTCTTGCTGAACACGACCCAGGCCGGTTCCGGGTGTCGTGACAGCCGCAAAGTACAAACGGAGGCCGCATGAAGCGCATTGAAGCCATTAACGATTTCGTCATTAAATTTGCCAATATCAACGGGTCTGGCTCGGCGTCTGCCAATGAGCTGTTTGCCAAGGCCGTGATGCGCATGGGCGTGCCGGTCAGTCCGCGCAACATTTTCCCCAGCAACATTCAGGGCATGCCAACCTGGTACGAAGCGCGGGTCTGCGAAAAGGGCTATCACGGACGTCGCGGTGGCGTCGACATGATGGTCGCCATGAATCCCCAGACCTGGGACGCGGACGTGGCCGAAATCGAGCCCGGTGGCTATCTTTTTTACGATAGCACGCGGCCCATTCCCGAGTCCAAGTTTCGCAAGGACGTGCAGGTCATCGGCGTTCCCCTGACCGAAATCAGCAATGCGGCGTATACCGAACCCCGGCAACGCCAGTTGTTCAAGAACATCATTTATGTGGGCGCACTGTCGGTGCTGCTCGACCTCGACGCCAGTGTCTTTGAAAAGCTCTTTGCCGAGCAGTTCAAGGGCAAGGAGCGGCTGCTTGAGTCCAATGTGCGCGCGATCCATCTGGGCCGCGACTACGTCAAACAGCATATGGAGGCGCCGCTGGGCATTCGGGTGCGCCGGTCTGACAAAGTGGGCGACCAGATTTTTACCGATGGCAACAGCGCGCTCGGTTTGGGTTGCGTCTACGGCGGCGCCACAGTCGCGGCCTGGTACCCGATCACGCCATCGTCCTCGGTGCCTGAGGCGTTCCAGAAATACTGCGACAAGTACCGTATTGATCCGGAAACCGGCCAACACAACTACGCGATTGTGCAGTGTGAGGACGAACTGGCGTCGATCGGCATGGCGATTGGCGCAGGTTGGAATGGGGCACGCTCTTTTACCGCCACCTCTGGCGCCGGCATATCGCTGATGACCGAGTTCCTTGGCCTGGCTTATTTTGCCGAGATTCCGGTCACGCTCATCAATGTGCAGCGCGGCGGCCCTTCCACCGGCATGCCCACGCGCACGCAGCAGTCTGATCTGCTCGCTTGCGCCTATGCGTCGCATGGCGACACCAAGCATGTGATGTTGTTTCCGCAAGACCCGCATGAGTGTTTTGAGCATGCAGCAACGGCACTTGACTTGGCAGACCGACTGCAAACGCCAATTTTTGTGATGTCCGATCTGGACATTGGCATGAATCAGCGTCTGTGCAAGCCTTTTGTCTGGGACGACGCGCGTGAGTACGATCGCGGCAAGGTCATGACCGCTGAAGAACTTGAAGCCGGCAAAGATTTTGGTCGGTATAAAGACGTTGACGGCGACGGCATTCCTTGGCGCACGCTGCCGGGTACGCATCCAAGTAAGGGTTCCTACTTTACGCGCGGCACGTCCAAGGATGCCTACGCCCGCTACTCCGAGAAGGGGCCGGATTACATCTACAACATGGAACGTCTGCTCAAGAAGTTCAAAACCGCCGCCGATCTGGTGCCGCAGCCTTTGCTGCGCAAGGCACCTCAGGCCACCCGTTTTGGTGTGATCTACTTTGGCTCCACCAGCCCGGCCATGCGCGAAGCGCTGGATGTGCTTGAAGAGCAGGGCGTGCATCTGGATGCCATGCGCCTGCTGGCATTTCCGTTCCCGGCCTCGGTGGATCGCTTCATTGCGGAGCATGACAAGGTGTTTGTGGTCGAGCAAAACCGTGATGCGCAAATGCGCTCGCTGCTGGTCAACGAGTTGGAGGTTGATCCCAAGCGCCTGGTCAAGGTGCTGCATTACGACGGCACGCCGATCACGGCGCGCTTTATCACCCAGGCCATCAGCAAGAACCTGAACGCGCTGGTCTCAGATTCTTCCATTACTTCCCTGCAAAAGGAGGTCGCATGACCTACATTGCCAAACCGCGGATGCATCATCCAGAACTGACCAAGAACAAGGTCGGTTACACCCGTCGCGACTACGAAGGCCCGGTTTCTACACTGTGTGCCGGCTGCGGCCACGACTCCATCTCCGCGGCCATTATTCAAGCCTGTTTTGAATTGGACATTGAGCCGCATCGGGTGGCCAAGTTGTCGGGCATTGGCTGCAGTTCCAAGACGCCTACTTATTTTCTGGGCGCTTCGCATGGCTTCAATACCGTGCACGGGCGCATGCCCTCCGTGTTGACGGGTGCCAATCTGGCTAACCGCGACTTGCTCTACCTGGGCGTGTCGGGCGATGGCGACTCTGCCTCCATTGGTTTAGGACAGTTCGCCAATGCCATGCGGCGCGGCGTGCGCATGGCCTACATTGTCGAGAACAACGGTGTTTATGGGCTGACCAAGGGGCAGTTTTCGCCCACGGCCGACCGCGGCTCCAAGAGTAAGAAAGGGGCCATCAACCGTGACAGCCCCGTCGATCTGGTTGGCTTGGCCCTGCAACTGGGCGCAACTTATGTGGCGCGCAGCTTCTCGGGCGACAAGGCGCAGCTGGTGCCCCTGATCAAGGGTGCGATCGAGCACGGTGGTGCGGCGTTCATTGACGTGATCAGTCCTTGCGTGACCTTCAACAACCATGGTGGCAGCACCAAGAGCTACGACTATGTGCGTGCGCACAATGAAGCGGTCAGCCGCATTGATTTCATCCCGCAGCACAGTCCCATCACGACCCAGTACGCGCCGGGCGAGGTGGTCGATGTCGAGCAACACGACGGCTCCACGTTGCGTCTGCGCAAGCTGCACACCGACTACGATCCGACTGACCGTTATGCGGCGCTCAGCTACATCAACGCGCACCAGGAACGCGGCGAAGTGGTCACAGGCCTGCTATACATCGATCCGCTGGCCGTTGATCTGCATGTGTCACAAAACACCAGCGACACGCCCCTGAACAAGTTTGGTGCCAAGCAACTGTGCCCGGGAGCTCAGGCGCTCGACAAGATCAACGCAGCCCTGCGCTGATGCTGGTCCGCACTTTCCCCTCTACTTTTTGAACAGGACGCAAATCATGACTGAACGCACTGTGTTTCAATCAATTCCACAACGCCATGTCGTGAGTCTTTTGCCGCAGGCCAGCGTGTGGGATGCCGCTTGCATCATGACCAAGGCCAACTGCGGCAGTATTTTGGTTATCGATGCGGCCGGGACGCTGCAAGGCATCCTGACCGAACGTGACTTGATGACCCGCGTGTTGGCCAAGGCGCTCGACCCGAAGTCCACGCCTGCGTCGGAGGTGATGACGCGCAACCCCATCAGCATCGTTCCTGAAATGAAAGTGGCCGAGGCCGTGGTGATCATGATCGAGCGTGGCTTTCGGCATTTGCCGATCATCAATGCGGCGGGCAAGATTCTTGGCGTCTTCTCGATTCGCGACGCCATGCCGCGCGAGCTTGGCAATGCCGTCAGCCTGGCCGAGTTCAATGATCAGGTCAACGACGCCCTGGGTTAGAGGGCCGTTTTTTCGTCACGCTTAGGGCTTGTTCACGGACAAGCCCCTATTGCACCAGGGGCGTGCTGGACGCCTCCAGGTCGACGCCGTTGATGAGCGCTTGCCCAGCCAATAGCTGCAAGTATTGACGCAAGGCGGTGACATAGGTCGTTTTCTTGAGTGACATCGCGACCGCGCCGCTGACAGCCTCGAACGGCCGCTCCTGCCCCGGCTCGCGTGCTAGCACTTCAACCACGTGCAAGCCAAAACGGCTGTGCACCAGTCGCGGCAGCACGCCCACCTCTTTGTTCCCAAAAATCTCCTTGGCAAACTCTGGGGCACAGTCTGCTGTGCCAAGCCATCCCAGTTGGCCGCCCTGCGCCCCGCTGGGGCAATTGGACAGCGTGCTGGCGGCCTTCGCAAATCTGTCTTCAGCGGCGCTGCCGTCATGACAACGCACGTCGAGCAAAGTGGTCTCGGCCCGGTTGCGCAGGGCCACCACATCGACGCCTTGGGTCACGGCGAACAGAATGTGCCTCACCTCGACGCGCTCGCCGGTGCTGTAGAGGCTCATGTGTGCGGCGTAATGGCGCCGGCACGCCTGCTCGGAGGGCTCTGGCATGGCCAGGCTCTGCTCCAGCAGGGCTTCAATCGCGCTGCTGGCGTCTTCGCTGAGCACGCCGTTGGTGGACAAGCTGTCGCCGGTCGGCAACAGGCCCTTCGCAATAGCCGCTTGGCGCAGCAATTCGGAGCAGGCGCGTTGTCGCAGTTCGTCGGCCGAGAGATTTTCGCCAGCCGCGTGCAATGCAAAGCCGTTGATGCTGGCAACTTCGGGTGTATCAAGCGTGTTGGTGGGCATGATTGACTCCTTAGACGCCAGCGTCGGGACGACGCGGCTGGTTATGGCCTGCCGGCACGTTCAGGCGACGGGCGCGAACCACCTGGTAGGGGCGGACCAAGTAGCCGACAACCGCAAAGCCACTCCAGACGTGCACCAGCCGGGTGAACGGAAAGATCAGGAAAATGCTCATGCCCAGGAACAGGTGAATCTTGAAGAGCATGCCAGCCCCGGCCAGAAACTCGACTGCGCCGGGACGCAAGGTCACGATGTGTTGCGCCCATTCGCCAAATGCCATCATCAAGCCGCCGTCCATGTGATTAGCCGACACGGCAATGGTCGCCAGACCCAGCGCAAACTGGAGCCACAACAGGAGCAGCAACACAATGTCACTGGTCTTGGAGTTGATGCGAATACGCGGCTCGAACAAGCGGCGGTGCAGCAGCAAGCTCACACCGATAAAGCCCAACGCTCCTGCGATGCCACCGGTGATCATGGCCATCAATTGTTTGTCACCAGCGCTGACAAAGCGCTCATAGACAAAGTGTGGCGTCAGCAGGCCCGCGAAGTGACCGAAGAAGAGAAACAAGATACCAATGTGAAACAGGTTGCTGCCCCAGCGCAACTGACCGGCTTTGAGCAACTGCGATGAGTCGCTCTTCCAGGTGTATTGGTCCCGGTCAAAGCGGATCAGGCTACCGAGCAGGAAAACTGTCAGGCAGATGTACGGATACAAGCCAAACAGAAAATTGTCGAGTGCATTCATAGTGAAACTCCTTGTGGCGTTGCGGTCTTCGCGCTGGTGTGAGCCGCATTTTTTTTGACAAAGTGAATGGGTTGGCTTTGTCCCGGCGCGGCCTGTCCTTTGGATGAGCAGCCGCCGAAGACCACCGGCTCTTCCCAAGCCGCGTCAAGGGCTTCATCGGGGACGACCTTGACGGCATGGGCTTTCTCTCCGGCCAGTTCCAGCAACGCACCCAGCACGCTGGCGTAGGCGCTGCTGCGTTGCTGCAAGGCATTGAAAATGGCGTTGAAGATATGGGCCATTTCGCCCAGGAAGGCGCGCGCCTCTTTGGGCGGCTGGGTGGAGACAAACTCAAGCACCACCGGCAGGTAGTCCGGCATTTCATCGGGACCCAGGTACAAGCCAGCCTTTTCATAGGTCTGTGCCAGGTCGATCATGGCCGGCCCGCGGTCGCGTGAATCACCGTGCACATGCTCGAACAGGTGCAGCGAGGTGGCGCGGCCCCGGTCGAAAATCTCCACGTACTGCGCTTCGATCTCCAGCGCATCGCTGCATGCCAGTGTCGTCATCAGTGCCTCCAGCTCGGCCAGGCGCTCAGCCGGGACCGTTCGGTCGGCGTGCAGCGCGGCGCGCAAGTCGCCGAGTTGGCTGCGCAACTGGGCGTCAGGGTAAGACAGCAGACGAGCCAGGACTCGCAGGCTGATAGACGCGTTGGGTAGGTTCGATAGCAGTCCCATGATTCAGACCTCCGCCTTGATGGGAATGGTGCGGCGCTTGCCGCTGCCAAAGAGACTGGTGTCGCTGGCGCCGTCCGAACAGCCATTGCCGAACGAGAAGCCGCAGCCGCCCCGCATGTCAAAGGTGTTTTCGGCGTATTCACGGTGGCTGGTTGGGATCACGAAGCGGTCTTCGTAATTGGCAATTGCCATCACGTGGTACATCTCTTCCACCTCCGCCTGGGTCATCTGGACTTGGTCCAGCGCCGCGGTGTTGATGCGGCCATCCACGTGCTTTTCGCGCTGGTAGGCGCGCATGGCGAGCATGCGCTCCAGGGCGCGTTCCACCGGCTGGGTGTCGCCCGCGGTCAGCATATTGGCCAAGTACTTGACCGGAATGCGCAACTGCTTGACATCCGGAATCTCACCGTTGGTGCCGAGGTGTCCGGCATTGGCCGCCGCGCTGATCGGGGAGAGCGGTGGTACATACCAGACCATCGGCAAGGTGCGGTACTCGGGGTGCAGCGGCAGCGCGACCTTCCAGTCGACCGCCATCTTGTACACCGGGCTCTTGCGTGCGGCTTCCATCCATTTGTCGGGAATACCGTCGATACGGGCCTGCTCGATCACCTTCGGGTCGTTCGGGTCGAGGAAGATATCAAGCTGCGCCTGGTACAGGTCACGGTCATGCTCGACGCTCGCGGCTTCCTGAATGCGGTCGGCGTCATAGAGCAGCACGCCCAGGTAACGAATACGCCCGACGCAGGTCTCCGAACACACGGTCGGCTGGCCGGCTTCAATGCGCGGATAGCAGAAGATGCATTTCTCGGCCTTGCCGCTTTTCCAGTTGTAGTAAATTTTCTTGTAGGGGCAGCCGCTCACGCACATGCGCCAGCCACGGCATTTGTCCTGGTCGATCAGCACAATGCCGTCTTCCTCGCGCTTGTAGATCGAGCCCGAGGGGCAGGACGCGACGCAGGCCGGGTTCAGGCAGTGCTCGCACAGCCTGGGCAGGTACATCATGAAGGTGTTTTCAAACTGGCCGTAAATGTCCTTCTGGATGTCGTCGAAATTCTTGTCCTTGCTGCGCTTGGAGAATTCGCCGCCGAGGATTTCTTCCCAGTTCGGACCCCACTCGATTTTTTCCATGCGCTGGCCGGTGATCAGGCTGCGCGGGCGCGCTGTCGGCACCGCTTTGGACTCCGGTGCCGATTGCAGATGGTCGTAGTCGAAGGTGAAGGGCTCGTAGTAATCGTCAATCTCGGGCATGTTGGGGTTGGCGAAGATGCGCATCAGCAGCTTCCACTTCGGTCCCTGGCGTGGCTCGATCTTGCCGTTCGCCTTGCGTACCCAACCGCCGTTCCACTTGTCCTGGTTTTCCCATTCCTTGGGGTAGCCGATGCCGGGCTTGGTTTCAACGTTGTTGAACCAGGCGTACTCCATGCCGGGGCGGCTGGTCCAGACGTTTTTGCAGGTGACGGAACAGGTGTGGCAACCAATGCACTTGTCCAGGTTCAACACCATGCCGATTTGCGCGCGTATTTTCATATTGATTCTCCAGATCTTTGTGGGACAGACCGCAGCTACGCGAAGCGAGCCAGCTCTGTCCTCAAACTGATTAGTTGTGGGCGGTGGTGGTAGCACTGGATTCATCGTCCAGCCAATCAATCTTGTTCATCTTGCGCACCACCACGAACTCGTCGCGGTTGGTGCCGATGGTTCCGTAGTAGTTGAAGCCGTAGCTGAACTGGGCGTAGCCGCCGATCATGTGGGTGGGTTTGAGCACAATGCGCGTCACCGAGTTGTGAATGCCGCCGCGGGCACCGGTAATCTCGGAGCCGGGGGTGTTGATGATCTTTTCCTGCGCGTGGTACATCATCACCATGCCGGGATTCACGCGCTGGCTGACGATAGCGCGCGCCGCGATGGCGCCGTTGATGTTGAACAACTCGATCCAGTCGTTGTCGACAATGCCGGCGCTCTTGGCGTCGTCTTCGCTGAGCCAGACCACCGGGCCGCCGCGGCTGAGCGTGAGCATCATCAGGTTATCAGTGTAAGTGGAGTGGATGCCCCACTTCTGGTGCGGCGTGATGAAATTCAGCGCAATTTCCTTGTTGCCGTTGGGCTTGATGCCCTGAATTTCGGACGTTGTTTTCAGGTCCACTGGTGGCCGGTAGCTGCTGAAACCCTCGCCAAAGGCGGTCATCCACGGGTGGTCCATGTAGAACTGCTGGCGCCCGGTGAGGGTGCGCCATGGGATGTACTCATGCACGTTGGTGTAGCCGGCGTTGTACGACACGGTTTCACTCTCGATGCCGCTCCAGGTCGGCGAGCTGATGATCTTGCGCGGCTGCGCCTGAATGTCGCGGAAGCGGATCTTCTCGTCCTCTCGGTGGATCGCCAAATGGGTGTGGTCCAGCCCGGTTTGTTTGCTCAGTGCTGCCCAGGCCTTGACGGCGACGTGGCCATTGGTCTCGGGTGCCAGTTGCAGCACGACTTCGCAGGCGTCGATGTCGGTGTCGATTTTTGGCATGCCGCAGGTAACGCCTTCGTCCGTCACCAGACCATTGAGCTCGCCCAGCTGCTTGACCTCGATCTGGGTGTTCCAGTTGATGCCCTTGCCGCCATTGCCGACCTTGTTCATCAGTGGCCCCAGGGCCGTGAATCGCTTGTAGACATTGGGGTAGTCGCGCTCCACCACCGTCATGTTGGGGCCGGTCTTGCCGGGGATCAGGTCAATCTCGCCACGTTTCCAGTCCTGCACGCCAAAGGGTTGTGCCAATTCAGCGGGAGAGTCGTGCATCAGGGGGGTGAGCACCATTTCGCGCTCGACACCCAGATGGCCAATACACACTTCGCTGAACTTCTTGGCAAAGCCCTTGTAGATATCCCAGTCGCTGCGTGATTGCCAGGCCGGGTCCACCGCGGTGGACAGCGGGTGGATAAAGGGATGCATGTCGCTGGTGTTGAGGTCGTTCTTCTCGTACCAAGTGGCCGTGGGCAGCACGATGTCGGAGTACAGGCAGGTCGTGCTCATGCGGAAGTCCAGCGTCACCAGCAAGTCCAGCTTGCCTTCGGGCGCCTGGTCGTGCCACACCACTTCGGTTGGCTTGGCTTCATCCTTGCCCAGGTCTTTACCCTGCACGCCATGGCTGGTGCCCAGCAGGTGCTTCAGGAAGTACTCGTGGCCCTTGCCGCTGGAGCCGATGATGTTGGAGCGCCAGACAAACATATTGCGTGGCCAGTTGGCGGGATGGTCGGGGTCTTCGCAGCTCATCTTGAGCGAGCCGTCTTTGAGGCCCTTGACGGCGTAGTCTTTAGCATCCATGCCGGCGGCGGTCGCATCGCGCACCACTTGCAACGGGTTGGTCTTGAGTTGCGGCGCAGACGGCAGCCAGCCCATGCGCTCGGCGCGCACGTTGTAGTCGATCATGCTGCCGGCGTACAGTTTTTTGTCGGCCAGCGGTGACAGCACTTCTTCCATGCCCAGCTTCTCATAGCGCCACTGGTCGGTGTGGGCGTAGAAGAAGCTGGTGGAGTTCATCTGCCGCGGTGGACGAATCCAGTCCAGCGCAAAGGCCAGTGCGGTCCAGCCGGTCTGGGGCCGCAGCTTTTCCTGGCCCACATAGTGCGCCCAGCCGCCACCGCTTTGGCCAATGCAGCCGCACATCATCAGCATGTTGATGACACCACGGTAATTCATGTCGGCGTGGTACCAATGGTTCATGGCAGCACCGATGATGACCATCGACTTGCCATGCGTCCTGTCGGCGTTGTCGGCAAACTGGCGCGCCACGGTGATGAGCTGTTCGCGCGGTGTGCCGGTGATGCGCTCTTGCCAGGCCGGCGTGTAAGGCGTGTCGTCGTTGAAGTCCTTGGCAGCGAGTTCGCCGGGAAGGCCGCGGGCGACACCATAGTTGGCGACCTGCAGGTCAAACACGGTGGCGACCAGCGCCTCACGCTGGTCGCCTTCCTTGCCCAGGGAAATGCGCTGCACCGGCACCGTGCGCACCAGCACATTGTTGGCCCCCGCACCGGTGGCGTTGTTCGGGAAGTGTTCGCTGACGATGCCGCCAAAGTAGGGGAAGCCCACCTTCGCGGTCTCTAGGCTGGGGTTTTCACCTTCCATCACCGACAGTTTGAGCTTCACCTCGCCGCCGTGGCGTGCTTCCTTGGCCTGCAGATTCCACTGGCCTTCGTCGGCCCGGCCGTCCGGGCCCCAGCGGAAACCGATGGCGCCGTTGGGTAGAACGACTTTGCCGGTGTCGTCAAAAGCGACGGTTTTCCACTCGGGGTTGTTGGCTTGCCCGAGCTTTCCATTGAAATCAGAGGCGCGCACATAGCGATCCGGCACCATGACGGTCTCACCACCGGGCAACTGATGTTCTTTGAGCATCACCAGCATCGGCATATCGGTGTAGCGGCGCACGTAGTCGTCGAAGTAGGCGCTGCGTGGCTTGCCGCCGTCGGGAAAGTAAAACTCCTTCAGGATGACATGGCCCATCGCCATCGCCACCGCAGCGTCGGTGCCCTGCTTGGGCTTCATCCAGATGTCGGACAGCTTGGCGACTTCGGAGTAGTCGGGTGTCACCGCCACTGTTTTGGTGCCTTTGTAGCGAACCTCGGTGAAAAAGTGCGCATCGGGTGTGCGGGTTTGCGGCACGTTCGAGCCCCAAGCAATGATGTAGCTCGAGTTGTACCAGTCGGCCGATTCGGGCACGTCGGTCTGTTCACCCCAGACTTGGGGAGAAGCCGGTGGCAAGTCGCAGTACCAGTCATAAAAGCTCATGCTGACGCCGCCGATCAGGCTCAAATAACGGCTGCCGGCCGCATAAGAGACCATCGACATGGCGGGAATGGGCGAGAAGCCGATGATGCGGTCCGGCCCGTGCTGCTTGATGGTGTAGACGTTGGCTGCCGCCACCATCTCATTGACTTCATCCCAGCTGGAGCGCACAAAGCCGCCCAGGCCGCGCACGCTCTGGTATTCCTTGCGCTTGGCGTCGGACTGGGCAATCGAGGCCCAGGCATCGACCGGGTCATTGGCGGTGCGCGCTTCGCGCCAGAGTTTGAGCAAACGCCCGCGCACCATCGGGTATTTGACCCGGTTGGCGCTGTACAGGTACCAGCTGTAGCTGGCGCCGCGCGAGCAACCGCGCGGCTCGTGGTTGGGCATGTCCCAGCGCGTGCGCGGGTAGTCGGTCTGCTGGGTTTCCCAGGTGACGATGCCGCCTTTGACGTAAATCTTCCAGGAGCAGGAACCGGTGCAGTTCACGCCGTGGGTGGAGCGCACGATCTTGTCGTGCGCCCAGCGGTCGCGGTAAGCGTCCTCCCAGGTGCGGTCTTCACCCGTGGTGACGCCGTGGTCGCCGGAGAAGGACTCCCGGGCTTGTGAAAAGTAACTGAGTCGATCCAGAAAATGGCTCATGGGATACCTCGTCAAAAAAAGAAAAAATTTATATAAAAACAGGCTCTATCCCCCGTCTATCATGCGCATGTAGCTATTAAATCAATAGCTAAATGATGCGATGAATGGCGGGCTTGCTGGCTTAGGGGTTCTTGATCTCCGAGCCTGCACGCAGGTAGAACCACCAGTTGAGCACCAGGCACAGCGCGTAGAACACGGCAAAGCCATACATCGCCATCTGCGGTGTGCCGGCCTTGATCTGGGCGCCAATCACCACGGGGGCGATAAAGGCGCCGTAAGCGGCCACGGCGGAAGTCCAGCCCAACACCGGGCCCGCCTGCTGGCGGTCAAAAATGACGCCAATGGTGCGGAAGGTGGAACCGTTGCCGATGCCGCTGGCAGCGAACAAGAGTACAAAGAGCCACATGAAGGTGGAGAAATACTGCTCGGGCGTGGCCGAGGCATAGGCTTGCATCATCACGTAGCCAACCGAGCCGGAGGCCCCGACCATCACCGCCGAGATCACCTGCGTCACGATCGAGCCGCCAACCTTGTCAGCGATCCAGCCGCCGACCGGGCGAATCAGGGCGCCGACGAAGGGACCGATCCAGGCGTAGGTCAATGCCGAGGGGGCATTCGGATTTTTCAGTGCATGCTGCATCACGCCAGCGGCATCAGGGATGTGGCTGACGCCGAAGATCACCGTGATGGACAGGGGAAGCGCCATCGAGAAGCCGATGAAGGAACCGAAGGTCACGATGTACAAGAGCGTCAACGACCAAGTGTGCTTGTTCTTGAAGATTTCAAACTGCTTGGCGATGTTGCCCTTCATCTCGCCAAACGCGGCAAGCTTCATGGCCGCCAGGGTAGCCACGATGGTCAACGGCAAGGCGATCCACATGTTGAGCAGACCCAGACCGGTTGGCGCGGGCAGGTACAAGTACAAGCCCAGGCCGCCAATGACAAAGGTAATGCCCCACAGGTAAAGGATCTTGCTGAACGCCTTCACCGTGCCGCCGTAGTTGGGTGACAGCGGCAACAGGTTGTTCATGCCAAACCAGGCAGCAATGACCAGCGGCAGCAAGATGGCGGCCCAGATGAAGCCGGCGTTCTGGATGAAGGTGGGGGTACCCGCCAGGATTTTGCCCATGATCCAGCCGCTGTCCTTGGTCAGCACCATGGAGCCGCCGCCGACCGCGCCAAACAGGCCGACCGTCATCACCAGCGGAATCAGCACTTGCATGGTGGTCACGCCGAAGTTACCCAGGCCGGCGTTGAGGCCCAGTCCCGTGCCCTGCAGGCGTTTGGGGAAGAAGCCGGTGATGTTGGACATGGAGCAGGCAAAGTTGCCCCCGCCAATACCTGACAAGAAGGCGCAGGCCTGAAACACCCACAGCGGGGTGTTCTTGTCTTGCAGCGCAATGCCGGTCCAGATTGCCGGAATGATCAGCAGCGCAGAGGTCAGGAAGATGGTGTTGCGCCCGCCCGAGAGTCGAATGAAGAACGAGGCCGGGATGCGCAGCGTGGCGCCCATCAGGCCGGCAATGGCGGTCAGGGTGAACATGTCTGCGGGCTTGAACGGAAAGCCCAGGTTGATCATCTGCACGGTGATGATGCCCCACATGGCCCACACCGCAAAGCCGCACAACAGGTTGGGGATTGATATCCACAGATTGCGGTTGGCAATGCGCTTGCCGGTGCTTTCCCAGAACTGCTCGTCTTCAGGGCGCCAGTCGGCAATGTCAACACCGGATTGCTTTTGATTGTTCATCGGGTTCTTTCAGTGAATGGGAAATCAGTTCGGCGCGGTCGATGGGCTGGCCTTGTTGCCCAGGTATTCGCTGCCCCGCACCTCGGTCCAGTACATCCAGATCAGCGACACCCAGACGATGCCGTACAGCAGCATGAAGGCGCTCGAGCGCATGCCCGTCAGGTCCATCAGGGCGCCGAACATGATGGGCAGCAAGAAGCCACCCATGCCACCGGCCAGACCGACAATGCCGCTGATGGCGCCGATGTTGTGCGTGTAGTCATCGCTGATGTACTTGAAGACACTGGCTTTGCCAAAAGCCCAGGCAACGCCCAGCGTGAACATCAAAATCGTGAACATATAGACGTTCAGGCCGATGTGAAAGGTTTTGGGCCCCGACGTGGTGGCGATCGTCAAGTCGGTTTGCGGGTAGCTGAGCAAGAACAGGCAGACCCAACTCACCCACAGCACCCACCAGGTCATGGAATGGGCGCCGTATTTGTCCGACAACCAGCCTCCGACCGCGCGCAGGATGCCCCCGGGCAAGGAAAAGCAAGCGGCCAGCAGGGCGGCGGTGCGAATGTCAAGCCCGAATTCGCCCACGTAGTACTGCACCATCCACAGCGACAAGGCGACATAGCCGCCAAACACGATGCTGTAGTACTGGCAGTATTTGAAAACTTTGGGGTCCTTGAGCGACTTGAGCTGGTTCATGAAGCTCACTTGTTTGGCCGCATGGTGCTCCGGGTCAGTGTGGCTGAACAGCCAGAACAGGATGACAGTGCCGAGCATGATGCCCGCATACACCTGCGGCACCATGGTCCAGCCAAAGCCCACCACCAGTGCCGGTGCCACAAACTTGTTGACGGCGGCGCCCGCATTGCCCATGCCAAAGATGCCCATCGCAAAACCCTGCTGGTTTTTCGGGAACCAGCGCGCTACATAGGGGGTTCCGACCGAAAATGACCCCCCCGCCAAGCCGACAAACAGGCCAATGACCAGGTAATGCCAGTAGGCGGTGGCGTAAGCCATGAGCCAGATGGCGGGTACGGTGCAAGCCATCAAAGTGGCAAACACAATGCGGCCGCCAAACTTGTCAGTCCAGATGCCCAGAGGCACGCGCACCAAGGAGCCGGTCAGCACCGGCATGGCCATCAACAAACCAAACTGGGTTGAGTTGAGGTCAAGTGCCTTCTTGATCGGAATGCCGATCACCGCAAACATCATCCACACCATGAAGCACACGGTGAAGGCGAATGTGCTCACAATCAGCACCGAGAGCGCTTGCCCTTTCTTGGTCATGTCGAAAACTCCTTTTTGGATTGACATGACTTTAGGTTTTGCGACCCTGCGACGCTATCCCTCTATGGAACAGGTTTTTATTGAAAATGGAACTATGCGCGATGCGACTCCCCTAGTTCTAAAGAACTAGGGGCAGCGGGTTTGCGGGTTTGGAAATGCGCCCGATTAAACTACCAATCGATGCACTTTTTAGTTGAATCTTCACAATAAAACAGGCTGTAGCCCCCGTCAATAATGAATAATGTGCTATAAAAATAGCAGTAACTTATTTGAAATCTCCGCCATGTCCAAAAGAGTTCTTATCAAAATCTTCGGCCGCCAGATGAACGGGTACGGCTCGGACAAGATAGCCGACGTGCTCCACGCCGCGCAAGGCGATGAGTCCACCGACAAAGTGGACAACATCGATGAAGCGGCCTCGTTGACCGGCATCACTTTCACGACCTCACCTCCTGGCCTTTGAAAATGCTGCAGAAATTTTCGTTCCGGCAACTGCTGGTGATCGCTTTTTTGCTGATTGCCGCTTTGCTGGGGGCGGCTTCGTTGCGCGCCCTGTTCACGCTGGAAGACCTCACGCTGCAAAGCCGCAACGGCGCGTCCCGATCGTTGGAGCTCAGCCGGCTCGCTCAGTCACTGAGCGAGCTCAGCGTTTCAATGGAACGCACATCGCGCCAGTCCGTGGTGCTGGACGACCGCGTCCTGCGCCTGCGCTTTTCCGACCAGGCACGCGAGGCCAGCGGCATCCTCGGCAGCCTGACAGCGCAAGGCCTGCCAGACGGCCCCAAACAGCAGTGGCAGACGCACCTGCAAGCTGCTGGCGTCCTGTTGACCGGCGCGCCCGAGACCGCGCTGGAGCGGGAACGCCAGATAGCCCAAAAGTTTCGCTCACTCGATCGTGTCAATTCGGCCATCGCGGTGCAGGTGCAAAAGACCATCCAGCAACGCAACCTGGCGCTGGAAACCAAGCTCGAAGAAAGCCGAAGTCACCTGGCGCAGCAGGTCACCTGGGCCATCGCGCTGGCGGTCGCCATGGCGCTGGCTTTCGGCATCTGGTTCACGGTGCCCCTGAAGCGGCTGGAACACGCCATCGTCGGCCTGGGTGAGAACCGGCTCGATCAGGTGATCGCCATTCGGGGGCCGGCCGACCTGGTCATGGTGGGGCAGCGGCTGAACTGGCTGCGCCTGCGACTGGTCGAGCTCGACGCCGACAAGTCACGCTTTTTGCGTCATATTTCCCATGAACTCAAGACCCCGCTGGCATCGCTGCGTGAAGGCGTGTCCCTGCTGGAGGACGGCGTGGCCGGCGAACTGAGCCATGAACAGAGTGAAATCGCGCAAATCCTGCGGCACAACACCGGTGTCTTGCAGGGCCAGATTGAAGACCTGCTGCGTTTTAATACAGCGGCGTTTGAGGCCCGCCAGTTGCACCGCCAGACCACCGACTTGCTGGAGCTGGTTGAAGCGCAGGTTGACGCGCAGCGTCTGCAATGGCGCGCCCGTGAGCTGTCGGTCACCGTCGTCGGCAAGCCGATCCTGGTGGCGCTGGACCCCGAAAAAATCGGCACGGTGCTGGCCAACCTGTTGTCCAATGCCATCCGCTACTCACCGCTGAAAGGCGAGATCCGCCTGGAGCTGAGTACACTGCCGGGCCTGGTCCGCATCGACATTCACGACCAGGGTGTGGGGGTGGCTGCGGCTGATCGCGAGCGGATTTTCGAGCCGTTTTACCGTGGCGAGCGCCAACCCAGCGACGTGGTGCGAGGCAGCGGCATTGGTCTGTCCATCGTGCACGAATATATTGCCGCGCACGGCGGCCGCATCGAGCTGCTGCCGGATCCAGTCGGTGCCCACTTCAGAATCGAGTTTCCTCATGTTTTTAAGTCCTGATTTTCGACATTCCCGTCGCCTGGTCCGTCTCGGTCTGGTGGCATCCATCGCTGTATCGGTGCTGGCGGGCGGCTGCGCTGGCCATTTCGGTCAGCGCGGTGACGACGCGACGGGCGCAACAGTCACGCCGTCTGCTGCCCCCAGACCCCAGCTCTGCCTGCCAGAGTCGCCGGCCAGCCCGGCCGCGCCGCTGGCGACTGACGCCGTCACACGCATGCTGGCCTATGCGGACCGGGTGCGCCGGCTGGCGCCGGCAGAGTTGAGCCAGGAAGTGATCCGGCTGGGCGACGCGGCCGGCCCGACCCAACAGCTGCAGCTGGCCTTGGCCCTGAGTCAGCTTCATCAGCTGAGCGAGCTGCTACGTGCCCAGGAACTGCTGGGACGCGTGCTGGCCAATGCCGATACCGAGGCGCAGACGCTGCATCCGCTGGCCGGCATGCTGGCCGCGCGCTACGGCGAGCAGCGCCGCGTGGAAGAACAGCTTGAGAAGCAAACGCAGCAGACACGCGACATGCAGCGCCGGCTGGATCAGACCAATGAGCGGCTGGAAGCACTCAAGGCGATCGAACGCAGCCTCACGAGCCGTCCGCCCGCAGCCAGCGTTCCGGCGCCGGGCAATCGTGGCACGCGCCCCCCAGCGCCATGAGCGATCTGCCCAGCCCCCCTGTCGCGCCGCCCACCGCGGTGCCTCCGGCACCCGGCCCCCATCTGCTGGTGGTTGACGACGACGCCGACATGCTGCGCCTGCTGACCATCCGGCTCACAGCGGCGGGCTACCGCGTGACGGCGGTCACCTCGGCCGAGGCCGCCATGACCCAGCTGCATATCGAACGGCCGCAGCTGGTGCTCAGTGACGTGCGTTTGCCGGGCCGCGACGGCCTGGCCCTGTTTGACGACATTCGCGCGCAACACCCCTCGTTGCCGGTTATTTTGCTGACCGCCCATGGCACGATTCCCGATGCGGTCCAGGCCACCGAGCGCGGTGTCTTCTCCTACCTGACCAAGCCCTTCGATGGGAAGAGTCTGCTCGACAAGATTGCGCAGGCGCTGTCGCTCAGCGCCCCGGCCCATTCGGCCAAGCCCGGCAGCCCGCAGGCGTGGCAGAACCAGATCATCAGCCGCTCCAGCCGCATGGCCGAAGTGCTGGCGGAAGCGCGCATGGTGGCGCAATCGGACGCCAGCGTGCTGCTGCGCGGCGAAAGCGGCACCGGCAAGGAACTGCTGGCCCGGGCGATTCACCAGGCCGGCTCGCGCGCCAGCAAACCCTTCATCGCGGTGAACTGCGGTGCCATTCCGGAGCCCTTGCTGGAGTCGGAGCTGTTTGGCCACGTCAAGGGTGCATTCACCGGCGCCGTGGCGAATCACATCGGGCTGTTTCAGGCGGCCGACGGTGGCACCCTGCTGCTCGATGAGATTGGCGACATGCCGTCTGCGCTGCAGGTCAAGCTGCTGCGCGTGCTGCAGGAGCACATGGTGCGGCCCTTGGGCTCGAGCCAGTCGATTCCCGTGGATGTGCGCATCATCTCGGCCACGCACCGCGACCTCGACCTGGCGATGGCTGAGGGCCAATTCCGCGCCGACCTGTATTACCGGCTCAATGTCGTCACCTTGACCTTGCCGCCGTTGTCCGAGCGGCGCGAGGACATCGCGCTGCTGGCCAACTATTTCTTGGTCAAATTGGCCGACAAATACAAAAAACGCCTGAGCGGATTCGCGCCCGAGGCCCTGATCGCCTTGACCACGGCCGCCTGGCCGGGCAATGTGCGCCAGCTCTACAACGTTGTGGAGCAGGTCTGCGCCCTGTCGACCTCGCCGCTGGTGCCGCTGGCCCTGGTTCAGCGTGCCCTGCGCTCGCCCAGCGTCGAGGTGCTGACCCTGGCCGAGGCCCGGCAACGCTTTGAGCGCGACTACCTAGTGGGCCTGCTCAAGCTCACCGACGGCAATGTGGCCGACGCCGCCCGTCTGGCCGACCGCAACCGGACCGAGTTTTACCGCTTGATGCAAAAGCACGGCCTGACGCCCGGGCTGTTCAAGGCCGACAGCAGCGGGCTAGCCTCACCCACCGTTTCAAGCTGAGTCGCTCACAGGCGACAGCCCTAAGCGCTTGATTTGAAAGGGATTTCAACTTAAGAGGCCGGATGTTGTCGCTATTCGGCGACAAAAACGCCGGTTTGCGCCGGATTCCGTCCAGTTTTCCGGGCCGTTGTTTTCTGAGTGTTGCCAAGCTGTTGATTTAAATAGATTTTTAAGGGTTGGCATAGGGTTTGCACTAGTATTGCCATGCCCACTATTTGCCTCCCTTATTACCATCGTCGCGGACACACCTTTGCGGCCCGCTTTGTCACCCTGATAGTTGCCAGCGTCCTGGCCTTGGTTGCCGGTCAGGCACAGGCGTGGACGCTCGACGATGTCGCCGGGCTCGCTCGCCAGCAAGCCCAGGCACCCTTTAAACCGGCAAGCCACGCGATTCCGGTGGAACTCGCCAATCTTGATTACGACGGTTACCGGGACATCCGCTTCAACGCGGCCAGCACCTTGTGGCGGGCGGACAAGCTGCCTTTTGAGGCCAATTTTCTTCACATCGGGAAAAGCGGCGACTCCGTTCGTGTCCATGAGATCACGCCGCAAGGCATCAAGCCAATTCCCTACAACCATGCCGACTTCAACTTCGGAAAAAACAAGGTGTCACCGCAGACCTGGGGCAATCTCGGCTTCGGTGGCCTGCGCGCCTTCAACAACCTGAACTCGGCGACGTACAAGGACGAACTTGTCGTTTTTTCCGGCGCCAGCTACTTCAGGGCGCTGGGCAGCGGCCAGCGCTACGGCCTGTCCGCACGCGGCCTGGCGGTTGACACGGCGGGCAGCGCCAAGGAAGAGTTCCCGCGCTTCACCGAGTTCTGGCTTGAAAAGCCGGCCGCCGATGCCAAGCAACTCACCATCTATGCGCTGATGGATTCGCCGCGCATGACGGGCGCCTACCGTTTTGACATCACGCCCGGCGAGCAGACCGTGACCGAAGTGCATGCCCGCATCTTCATGCGCCCGACCGACACGCCCGTGGCGACGCTGGGTCTGGCGCCGCTGACCAGCATGTTCCTCTTTGGCGAGAACCAGCCCCGTCCCGGCGACTTTCGCCCGGAAGTGCATGACTCCGACGGCTTGATGGTGGCCACCGGCGAAGGCGAATGGCTGTGGCGACCGCTGCAAAACCCGGCGTCACCGCTCACAACCTCGTTCAGCATGAAGAGCTTGAAGGGCTTTGGCCTGATGCAGCGCGACCGTGCCTTTAACAGCTTTGAGGACACCGAAGCCCGCTATGAACTCCGACCCAGCGCCTGGGTCACGCCCTTGGGCGACTGGGGCGCCGGCCGGGTCGAGCTGCTGCAATTTGCAACACCCGACGAAACCCACGACAACGTGGCCGCCTATTGGGTCCCAGAAAAAATACCGAAACCTGGTCAATCGCTGGATGTCGCCTACACCATTCACTGGCAGGGCAAAAACCAGCAGTTGCCACCCAACGGCTGGGTCACGCAATCGCGCCGCGGCACGGGCTACACCAAGATCGGCGCCGAGGCCCTGGGTCAGCAAATCCAGTTCGTGATTGATTTTGCCGGCCCGGCCCTGGATGCATTGCCCGAGGACGCGCCGGTCAAGGCCATCGCCACCGCCAATGCCAATGGCCGCGTGCTGGAGAGCCTGGCCTACAAGAACCCCGCCACCGGCGCCTGGCGCATGACATTGCGCGTGCAGCGACTCAATCCGGCCCAGCCGGTCGAGCTGCGCGCCTTCCTGCAACACAACAACCAAACACTGAGCGAAACATGGACCAACCTGATCACACCGTGAGCCCCATCAGCGGGCGCAGCGTCTTGCGCGAAGAACGTCACCCCAACGCAGTCACGGCACCGCCGGTGAACCGCGGCAGCATGGTGCCGCGGCCATGGCGAGGTTTCTGGAACAGCCTCGCCAGTGCGGCCCTGCTGCCCGTTCTCAAGCAGACGGGGAGGGTCCAGGCCGAGGCGCTTCCAACTGCTTCGATCGCTGACAAGCCTGAGCCGTGGCAGCAGGCCGCCAGACGCCGGCGCACCGTATTTTTGCTGCTGACGGTGATCAGTACGGTACTGGCCACCAGTCTCTTTGCGGACATACAGCCCGACTACGACAACGCCTTCTTGCAGTACGGCCAGGCCACACTGTTTGCCTTGCTGTCGGCCTGGGTGGTGACAGGCTTCATGACCGCGATGATGGGTTTTTACGTGATGCTGCGCGGCGACAGCCACAGTTTGTCGGCCAAAAAGGTTCAGCACCATACGCTCGATGCCGCCACGCGCACCGCCATCATCATGCCCATCTGCAATGAAGATGTGCGCACGGTGTTTGCCGGCCTGCGCGCCACCTGTGAATCGGTGGCGCTAACAAAGCATGTCCAGGCCTTTGACGTGTTTGTGCTGTCTGACAGCAACGACGTCGCGATTCAGAAAGCGGAACGCGCCGCCTGGGAAGAGCTGCGGGCCCAACTCGCCAGCCAGCCCGACCAGCCGCAAATCGAGGTCTATTACCGTCTGCGCAAGCGCCGCACCGACCGCAAGTCCGGCAACGTGGCCGACTTCTGCCGTCGCTGGGGCAAGGACTACCGCTACATGGTGGTGCTGGACGCCGACAGCGTGATGAGCGGCGACTGCCTGGTCTCCATGGTCAAGCTGATGGAAGCCAACCCGACCGCTGGCATCATCCAGACCGCCACCCAGGCCATCGGCCATGTCACCTTGCACGCCCGGGCGCAGCAGTTTGCCTCACGCGTCACGGGGCGCCTGTTCACGCTGGGCATGCAGTTCTGGCAAATGGGCGAGTCGCACTACTGGGGCCACAACGCCATCATCCGCGTTGCGCCATTCATGCAGCAATGCGCGCTGGCGCGCATTGCGGGCACCGGCGGCATGTCGGGCAGCATCATGTCGCATGACTTCGTCGAAGCGGCACTGATGCGCCGCGCCGGTTACCACGTCTGGCTGGTGGCCGATCTGGTGGGCAGCTACGAACAGCAGCCGCCTGATCTGCTGGCCGAACTGCAACGCGACCGCCGTTGGTGCCAGGGCAACCTGCAAAACTCGCGACTGATTGCCGAGCCCGGCATTCACCCGGTGCACCGCTCCATGTTTGCCACCGGTGCCATGGCTTACCTGTCAGCGCCTCTGTGGTTGAGCTTTATGACGCTGGGCACGGCGCTGTGGCTGTCGGGTTCGCCGATGGTTGCCAACTGGATGCTGCTGCCTGGCGAATTGGTAGCGCTCTGGGTCTGGACACTGAGCATGCTGTTCTTGCCGCGCATTCTGGGCCTCGCCGCCGTGCTGCTCAGCCGCCAGCAGCAGGCTTATGGCGGCACGGCCAGCCTGCTGCGCAGCGCCCTGCTAGAAACTCTCATCGCCTTGCTGCAGGCGCCCGTTCGCATGCTGGCGCATTCGCTGTTTGTGGTGGTGGCGCTCACTGGTCTCAAACTGGAATGGAAATCGCCCCCGCGCGAAGCGGCGGCAGTGCCGTGGCGTTATGCACTGGCGCAACTCGCCCCCATGAGTTTGATGATTGCGGTACTGGCTGGCGGCGTCGCCATGATCGACCCACGCGCCCTGGTCTGGTTGCTGCCCGTCGGGCTGCCGTTGCTGCTGTCCATTCCCATGACCGTCGTGACCAGTCGCGTCGGCTTGGGGACGGCGATGCGGGCGCAAAATTTCCTGCTGATTCCCGAAGAAACCAAGTCGCCGACCGTGCTGCGCCGTGCTTGGCTGCACGCCAGCCAGCGGGCCAGGCCACGGCTGCGAGCCGCCTGAGCCTGTCAGCAGCAAAGGGTCCGGGACTCTTTGCTTCTAAAGTTATAGCTGTATAAGCAATAAAGACGGGGGCTAGAGGCCAAAATCCATAAATGTTGGTTGATCATCGCGCTGGCGCACTTCGTGTCGCTGCGATCCGTCCCACAAGTTGAACAGCTCCACCGATCAGTGGCGTGTGAATGGATGAGATCAAGCAATAAGACGCGCCAAATGATGCGATGCGCCTGATCAGCGCATGAACCATCATTGCAGCTATCGCGGGCCAGGAACCCAGGTGGCTAGAAATATTGGGAAAACTCGCGACTCAGCCCCATCCGTGTCCCGGTCAGTTCACCATCACCAGCTTGCCCTTGACGCCGCGTGAGCCCATGTGGGCAAAAGCGGCTTTGAGCTCGGCCATTGGCAGGGTGCTGTCGATGACCGGCTTGATCTTGCCCTGGCCGTACCATTGGGCCAACTCCATCATCATGGCGGCGTTGGCCTTGGGTTCACGCTTGGCAAAGTCGCCCCAGAACACGCCGACGATGGAGGCGCCTTTGAGCAGGGCCAGGTTGAAGGGCAGGGCGGGAATCGGCCCGGCGGCAAAACCCACCACCAGGTAGCGCCCGCGCCAGGCAATGGAGCGAAAGGCGGGCTCGGCGAAGTCGCCCCCGACCGGGTCGTAAATGACATCCGGGCCCTTGCCATCGGTGAGCGTCTTGACCGCCTCGCGCAGATTTTCACGGCTGTAGTTGATGGTGGCATCGGCGCCAATGGATTGGCACAGCGCGCATTTCTCATCGGTCGAGGCCGCCGCAATCACTTTCGCCCCGCAGGCTTTGGCAATCTGGATCGCTGCGGTGCCGACGCCGCCGGCAGCACCGAGCACCAGCACGGTCTCCCCGGCTTTGAGTTGCGCCCGGTCCACCAGCGCGTGGTGCGAGGTGGCGTAGATCATGATGAAAGCGGCGGCATCCACAAACGGGAATCCATCGGGCAGCGGCAGGCACAGCGCTGCCGGCGCCACCGTGTGCGTGCCAAAGCCGCCGGTGCCGGACAGGCAAGCCACGTGCTGGCCAACCTTGAGGTGGGTGACGCCATCGCCTACGGCCTGTACCACGCCCGCATATTCGGAGCCCGGCACAAAGGGCAGCGGCGGTTTCATCTGGTATTTGTTCTGCACGATCAGGAGATCGGGGAAGTTCAGGCTCGCCGCCTTGATCTCGATCAGGACTTCACCCGGCTTGGGGCTCGGGGTGGGCAATTCTTTCCAGGTCAGGGCATCAACGCCCACGGGGTTTTCACAAAGCCAGGCATGCATGAGGGGGAGTCTCCTAAATAGTTGCGTAGATGATAGTGGCTCGCAACTTCTGAAAATGTCGCTCGCGTGACCGGGCCGACCGGGGCCCTGTGCCACCTACAATAAATATCAACTGGGCTCCAACATGAAAATTCTTATTTGCAATGACGATGGTTACCAGGCGCCGGGCCTGGTGGCGCTGTATGAGGCCCTGAAAGACGTGGCGCAGGTCGAGGTGGTCGCGCCGGAGCAAAACAACAGCGCCAAATCCAACGCCTTGACGCTGCACACCCCCATGTATGTCTGCAAGGCCAGCAACGGCTTTCGCTACATCAACGGCACGCCGGCCGACTGCGTGCACATTGCGCTGACCGGTTTGCTGGGCTACCGGCCCGACCTGGTGCTCGCCGGCATCAACAATGGCGCCAATATGGGCGACGACACGATTTATTCGGGCACCGTGGGTGCAGCGATGGAAGGTTATCTGTTTGGCATACCGGCCATCGCCTTTTCCCAGGTGGAGAAAAACTGGAGCCACTTGGAATCGGCCGCGCGCAAAGCCCGTGACCTGGTCCTGCAGATGGCGCAGCAAAACCTGATTGGCGCCAACCCCTGGCTGCTCAATGTGAATATTCCCAACCTGCCTTATGACGAAATCGCCCATGTGAAGCTGTGCCGGCTCGGGCGGCGCCATGCGGCCGAGGCCGTGATCACCCAGCTCAGCCCACGCGGCGAGACCATGTACTGGATCGGTGCTGCCGGCCCGGCCAAAGACGAGGCCGAGGGGACGGATTTTCACGCCACCAGCCAGGGCCATGTGGCGATGACGCCGCTGAAGGTGGATTTGACCGACCATGACAATTTGGGCTATTGGGCTCAGACCGCCGCCAAGTTGACCGGCGCATGAAGGAGCGCCCCCCTTTTCCGGTCCGGCTGGATTTCTCCTCGGGCGGGCCGACCGACAGACGCTCCGTCCCGAGGTACGCTGGCTTGAGTCAGAGCTCGGGTGCCAAGCCGTTGGCCAACCCGCTCTCAAGAGGCCTGGGCATGGACTCGAGTGCGGTTCGTGCCAGCATGGTGCGCAAGCTGGCTCAGCAAGGCGTCAGCGACCCGCTGGTGCTGGCGGCGATGCAGGCGATTGAGCGCCACCGCTTTGTCGATACGGCGCTGGTGAACCAGGCCTATGAAGACACCAGTCTGCCGATTGGCCTGGGGCAGACCATCTCCAAGCCCGGTGTCGTGTCGCGCATGCTGGAATTGCTGCGCAACGGCGCGACCGGCAAACTGGGGCGCGTGCTGGAGATCGGCACCGGCTGCGGATACCAGGCCGCCGTGCTCAGCCAGCTCGCGCGTGAGGTCTACAGCATTGAGCGCCTGCGCGGTTTGCATGACAAGGCGCGTGACAATCTGCGGCATCTGGCGCTGCCCAACCTGCATCTGCTGTTCGGGGATGGCATGGTGGGCTATGCCAAAGGCGCACCCTATGCCGCCATCATCGCCGCTGCAGGGGGCGAGGCCGTGCCCCAGGCCTGGGTGGACCAGCTGGCCATGGGCGGGCGCCTGGTGGCGCCGGTGGCGGCAGGTGCCGGGTCGCCGGGCAGGCAGGCGCTGGTGGTGATTGACAGAACGCCACAGGGACTAAGGCAGACCGTGTTGGAGGCGGTTCACTTTGTGCCTTTAAAATCGGGCGTCGCATGAAGGGGTATCGTATGTTTGGTTTGAGTGCTCGCCTGAGCGTGGTGTTTGTTGTTGTCATCAGCGGGGTGCTGGCTGGCTGTGGATCGAGAACGCTCAATCGGGCGCCGGTGGAGGACCGCAGTGCCCGCATGGGCCAACCTGAAACGGTGGTGATGGACCCAGCGACTCAGGCGGTCCAGCAGCTGCCAGGTTTCGAGAACGCCGGCAAACCCGGTTACTACAGCGTCAAACCCGGTGACACGCTGATCCGCATTGGCCTCGAACACGGGCAAGCCGCCAGGGACATTGCGCGCTGGAGCAATTTGGAGAACCCCAACCGGATCGAAGTGGGCCAGGTGCTGCGGGTGGTGCCACCAGCGCCAGCCATTGTGGTCAACGGCGGGGTGGTCGCCAAGCCGGTTACATCGGCCATTGCCACGCCGGTTCCGGCCGCATCCGCGCCGGTTGCCCCTTCGGCCAGCTCGACGCCTGCGCCTACTGCTGCCACGACAGCGGACGATGACATCGACTGGATCTGGCCGACCAACGGTGCCGTGCTCGCCGGGTTTGATGAGGTCAAGAACAAAGGCCTCGACATTGGCGGTGTCGCGGGCGACCCGGTCGTTGCCGCCGCCGATGGTCGGGTTGTTTATGTTGGGGCCGGTCTGCGTGGTTACGGCAACCTGATCATCCTCAAGCACAACAACACCTACCTGACGGCCTATGCCCACAACAAGACCTTGTTGATCAAAGAAGATCAGGCGGTGCGCAAGGGGCAAAAGATTGCCGAAATGGGCAGCAGTGATAGCGATCGCGTCAAATTGCACTTTGAAGTTCGTCGACAAGGCAAACCGGTAGATCCGGCCAGATACTTGCCAGCGCGGTGACGGGTACGGGACCGGGCCATGAAAAAGAGCCCCATGCCTGGTCCTGGCAACGCGCCCAGACGGCCGCCGCGCGGTGTGTCATCTTCTATGGAAAATGTGCCTCCAGCCCCCGTAGATATTGGTTATAAAGCTACTAATTTGGTAGTAAAACATGCGCCATCGGAGAATGCCGCACCGGCGCTGCCGAGTGTAGCCAAGGAAGCACTGGAAGCACTGGAAGCGGCGGGCGAGTCCAGTGACGCGTTGACCATCTACCTGCGCCAGGTGCGCCGCACCGCCCTGTTCACGCCGCAAGAAGAATTTGAACTGGCCAGCAAGGCCCGCGCTGGCGACTTTGCCGCCCGCCAAAGCATGATTGAACACAATCTGCGGCTGGTGGTGAGCATTGCCAAGGCCTATATGGGGCGCGGCGTGCCCTTGTCGGACCTGATCGAAGAAGGCAACCTGGGTCTGATGCACGCCATTGACAAATTTGAGCCGGAACGGGGATTTCGATTTTCCACTTATGCCACCTGGTGGATTCGCCAATCGGTAGATCGTGCCTTGATGTGCCAAGGACGGGCGGTGCGCCTGCCGGTGAACGTGGTTAGGGAGTTGCAGCAAGTTCTGCGGGCCCGCCAGGCGCTGGAGAGTGATGCGGCGTTCGTGGTGAGTCGACCCGATGGCATTCGAGTCGACGATGTGGCCGCCTTGTTGGGCCGCGACCCGGTCCACGTTGCCGATTTGCTGGGCCTGGCGGAGGCGCCCAGGTCCCTGGACGCCGCCCTGGACCGCTCGGGCGAGTCTCAGACGTTGGGGGATTCACTGGTCGATGAAACCACGGCGGATCCGTCTGGTGTGACGCAGGTCCACGAGGTGGAGCGTTTGCTGGAGGAGTGGGTTGGCACCTTGTCTGAACGTGAAAAAGAGGTGCTGGAAGGTCGCTTCGGCTTGCATGGCCGCGAGCCTGAGACGCTGGATGTGCTCAGCGCGCGTCTGGACCTGACGCGTGAGCGCGTGCGACAGGTCCAGAACGAGGCCTTGGCCAAGCTCAAACGCTATCTGGCGCACCGCGGTATCACACGGGACGCCCTGATTTAGGTTCGTTGATCCATTCTGGGGTACTCAAATCGTTTTGAGGTGATCCGGTGCCTGAGACAATAGCGCCATGACCGACGACATCCATAAAACCGAGAATTTTCCGCCCGACTGGCTGCTGGTTGAATCACTTGACCTGGAGGCCCAGGGTGTAGCCCACCGCGCCGACGGCAAGGTGGTGTTTATCAAGGGTGCGTTACCGTTTGAGTTGGTGAGCGCCAATGTGCACCGCAAGAAAAACAACTGGGAGCAGGGCGCAGTGACCGCGATTCACCGCGAGTCCTCGCAGCGCGTGCAGCCGGGTTGCCCACATTTTGGTTTGCATGAAGGCGCTTGTGGCGGCTGCAAGATGCAGCATCTGCACGCAAGCGCCCAAGTCGCGGTCAAGCAGCGCGTGTTGGAAGACAACCTGTGGCACCTGGGCAAGGTCAAGGCGGATACCATTTTGCGGCCGATCGAAGGCCCAACATGGGCTTACCGTTACCGCGCCCGCTTGTCGGTGCGCTATGTGCGCAAAAAGGGCGAGGTGCTGGTTGGTTTTCATGAGCGCAAAAGCGGCTATGTGGCCGACATGAAAGCGTGCCCGGTGTTGCCACCGCATGTGAGCGACTTGCTGCTGCCGCTGCGGCGGCTGATTGCCTCGATGGAGGCGATGCAGACCTGTCCCCAGATCGAACTCGCCTGTGGCGACCACGTCACCGCGCTGGTGCTGCGCCACATGGAGCCGTTGAGTCCAGGCGATTTGGTATTGTTGCGCGACTTTGCCGCCCGCCATGCCGGGGTGCAGTGGTGGTTGCAGCCCAGCGGGCCCGAGACGGTCCATCTGCTTGATCAAGGGGGCGAGACGTTGAGCTATGACCTGCCGGAGTTCGGCGTACATATGCCGTTCAAACCGACCGACTTCACGCAGGTCAATCCGCATATCAACCGGGTGTTGGTATCGCGCGCGTTACGACTGCTGGATACAAAAAAGCATGAACGCGTGATTGACTGGTTCTGTGGCCTGGGCAATTTCACGCTGCCTTTGGCGACGCAGGCGGGCGAGGTGCTGGGGGTGGAGGGCAGCGAGGCGCTGGTCGCGAGATCGCGTGAAAATTTTAAGCTAAACCAGGCTCTAGCCCCCGTCAATAAAGCTTTAGCAGCTACTAATTTTGTAGCTAGAAATCTGTTCGAAATGACGCCTGAATTACTGATCCAGGACGGTGCAGCTGACAAATGGCTGGTGGATCCGCCGCGTGAGGGTGCTGTTTCCCTGGTGCAGGCGTTGGCTGACCTGCATCAACAAAAGCTGGACCCCGTCAGTCATCCAGCCACAGTCGGAGCCGCGGGTTGGACAGCTCCGAAACGCATTGTCTATGTCAGCTGCAACCCGTCCACGCTGGCGCGCGATGCTGACCTGCTGGTGCATCAGGCCGGTTATCGCTGTTCTTTTGCGGGCGTGGTGAACATGTTTCCGCACACGGCGCATGTGGAGAGCATGGCGGTGTTTGACCTGGAGGTTTGAAGGCAAGGGCCAATCAGCGCGCGATCATTGGGTTGATGCTGTCGCGGCTTTATTGGTCAATTTTGGGGGCGTTGTATCGGCGACGACGGCCTTCGCTTTTTTGTCTTCCAGAATGACTTCGACCGGTTCAGCTTTGGCGACTGCGGCGCGAACGCCCTCAATCTTGTTCTCACGCATGTACTGGTCCATGTCTTTCCAGCCGTCAAAGATGGCGGCTTTGGACGCCTCTTCATTCAGGCTGTAACAGTCCTCAATGCTGCGCAGCCCATGGCGGCAGGCCCCACCAATTGCCTTCGCCTCGGCTTCGCGCTGGGCGATTCTCGGGTCCGGCTCCATGCCAGGGATGACGCAGCCCGCGAGTAACAGGGTGATCGTGGTGATGAGCAGGCGTACGTTCATGGTGTGTGACAGAAAGATAGTCTCTTTATCGGTCAATTTTGTGTTGCGCTGAAGTCATCCGTTGACGCAATCAAGAAAAAAGACCCGGGAAGGGTCTTTTTTTGGAAGTAGAGCGGTCTTAATCTCGCTCACCTCCCGCAATACCCAGCAGGGCGAGCAGTGCCTGAAACACATTGATGACGTCCAGGTACAAAGCCAGCGTTGCGCTGATGTAGTTGGTTTCACCGCCGTCGACGATGCGCTTCAGGTCATACAGCATGTAGGCACTGAAAATGCCGATGACGGCCACCGAGATCGCCATCATGGCCGCCGTGGAGCCTACAAACACATTGATGATGCCGCCGACGATCACCGCCATGGCCCCAACAAATAGCCATTTGCCCATGCCGGAGAGGTCGCGTTTGATGACGCTGGACAGGCTGGCCATGACAAAAAACACACCCGCTGTGCCGCCAAAGGCAGTCATGATCAGCTCCGGCCCATTTTTGAAACCCAGCACCATGGCGATCATGCGAGACAGCATCAAGCCCATGAAAAAGGTGAAGCCCAGCAGCACGGGCACGCCAGCCGCCGAATTCTTGGTCTTCTCGATCGCGTACATGAAGCCAAAGGCGCCGCCCAGAAACACCACCAGACCCAGACCGCCGCTCAATGAGCGCGTGATGCCGGTGGCCACGCCCAGCCAAGCCCCTAACACGGTGGGTACCAGGCTCAAAGCCAACAGCCAGTAGGTGTTGCGCAGCACTTTGTTGCGCTGCTCGGCGGAAACCGCATGGCCGTAGCTGCGGTCAATTGATTGAACGTTGTCAGTCATCGTCAAGCTCCTTGGTAGTCTGAACTGGTTACAAGTCATCATTCTAGGGGCAGTCAGGTGCCGCCGTCGCAGTCATTCGGACCGGTTGCCTACAGTTCGTAAGGACACTTGCGTTTTGGCGACTTGCAGTCAAGACGGGACAGTCGCTATGCTTGAGGCCTTTACCCACAAAACCCTTTAGCCCAATGAAAACCAAACTCATACTCGAACTGGCTGATGTCAAGACCATCGCGGCGGCGGCGGAAGCCGAAGCCCTGAAAAACAACTGGGCCGTGTCCATTGCCATCGTCGACGATGGCGGTCACTTGTTGTGGCTGCAACGCCTGGATGGTGCCGCTTCTATTTCCGCCCATCTTGCACCCGCCAAGGCGCACACGGCCGCCTTGGGCCGGCGCGAGAGCAAAGTCTATGAGGACATTGTGAATGGTGGACGTACCTCTTTTTTGAGCGCGCCCGATATCAAGGGGCTGCTGGAGGGTGGGGTCCCGGTGATGAAAGACGGCCAGTGCCTGGGCGCGGTTGGGGTCAGTGGTGTGAAATCCAGCGAAGATGCCCAGATCGCCCGGGCTGGCATCGCCGCGCTGGGTCTTTGAGATCGGACTCTATACTTTGCGCTGACTGCCACTCCGCATCAACCATTTAGTGAGTTTTCCATGACCCTCAACGTCAATGTCGACCTTGGTTACGAGTTTGAAGTCAAAGCTGGTGTCAAGGAAGTCTTTGACGTGCTGTCTCATGTCCCCACTGCAGCCAGTTTCTACCCCAAGGTGGACAAGCTGGTGGACCTTGGTGATGATGCGTATCGCTGGGAGTTTGAAAAGATTGGCATCGCCCAGTTCCACTTGCAGACTATTTTTGCCTGCAAATACGTCTCCAACCGGACCAAAGGGACGATCAACTGGACGCCTGTCAAAGGCGAAGGCAACGGCTTGATCGGTGGTGGCTGGAAGCTGACCGACAAGAACAAGTCAACCAAAATTGTCTTGCATCTCACGGGCGAGCTCACGCTGCCCGTACCCGGCCTGTTGAGAATGGTGATTACACCGCTCGTCGAGTCTGAATTCGAAAAAATGACCGAGCAGTGGGTTGCCAACCTGATCAAGCGTTTTGGCGGCGAGGTCTGATCCGCCCGCCAGCCCCCTTGCCGCTCTTGCCTTCATGGCATCGGCGCTAATGCGCCGGTTTGGGTGGCACCACCGGCGCCGGCGGTGCCACTGCAAATCCGAAGAGCCGCTCGGGCGGCAAACGCATTAGCATGACTTTGTCGGTCGCGGTGGCCTTGATCGCGAATTCGGGTTGCGCCGTGTCATGGCGCACGGTATGTGGGACCGGGCGACCGGCCGTGTCGGTGATGGAGGCCACAATGGGCGCTCGCGCGTTAGCCGTGCGTTGCACCACGATGCCCAATTCGCCGGAGGCGAGTTTGACGAAATCACCGGGCGGATAAATGCCCAATTCTTTGATGACGGCCGTTGACAGGGGACCACCTTTGTCCTCTTGGTACAGTTGCCGTGCGGCCTCCTGGGGCGACAGCGCCGGACGCATGACACGTGGACTTATTCTTGATGTGAATGTATCTGCCACGCGCAGCGCGACCGCCATCTCGCAGACTTCGGTAGAGCCCAGCGGGTAGCCGGTTCCATCCGGTCGCTCATGATGTTGTGCAATGGCAGTCAGCCAGTCGGTATCTGTGACTCCGGCTTTTTCAAGCCATTCAACGGATTCGATTGGATGGGCGTGAATGGCAGCGCGCTGTTTGTCTTTCATGGGGACATCCTGTCCCGCCATTTGGCCCTGCAAATCAAGAATGGGCTGGTTCATGGTGAGCGCCGCCTTCACCAAGCTCATCAAACGGGTCTCGGGCCAATGCAAATGGCGGGCCATCAAAATGCACAACATGGCAGTATGAACGGCGTGGTCGTAGCCGAAATAATAATGCTGGGCGTTGTCCTGGCGCACGCATCGATAAATGGCGATGTCAGCGTTGCAGTCAACCAGCTCCAGCAGGTGGCGCGCGAACTTGTCGATGTGCTCAGAGAAATCGTCTGGGTGTGTCGCGCTGTCGAGCAACTTTTTCAGAGCATCTGTGGTTTGATCCCATAAGCCAAAAATATTGGGTGGTGGCACGAACGCCTTTGGCGGCTCAGGGGCCTCTGCCCGTGCGACGGCTCTGGCTTCTTCGGCATCCACAAAGGCTCCGCGTTGCAGTAACTGGTCCAGCAGATGCTCGTTTTCGACCAGATGACCTTTGGAGAGCAACAATATTCCGTGCTCATCGCGCACGCTCCAAGGTAGCGGCGTGCCGATCTGCACTTTGGAGCGCGGTAGCCGCAACATTTTCAAAATCAATGTCCTCCTGTTGACGTCCGGCGCACCAAGCAGACGCCTGAGCGAAATGATAAACCTCTGGTCTCAGTGTGTACAGAGATTTCGATATTGTTTTTATAGCTGCCAGCGCATATTCTATAAGGGCTAGAGGCCAAAACAGTTCAAATATATCGCTGCTTGAGTCGTTTCACCAGCGTCACGCCGGTCAGGACCACGGCCCCTGCCAGCAGGCCCCCCAGCGCATTCAGCGTCAAAGCGGCCACCGGTTGCAGCGCCGAGCCTGCGAACAGGCTCCAGTGCTCCATCAAGCGGCCAGCCACTGGTATTCCGTGGATCAAGATGCCACCACCGACCAAAAACATCGCCGCGGTGCCCGCTACCGACAGCGTCTTCATCAGATAGGGGGCCGCTACAAGGATGCCTCGCCCCACACTGCGCTGCAGGCGCGCTGCCCCGCCAATGCCAGCCTGTTGCGTGAGGTAGAGCCCGCCGTCATCGAGTTTGACAATGCCTGCCACCAGGCCATAAACGCCAATCGTCATCAGCACGGCGATACCACTGAGCACGCTGATCTGGGTTATGAGTGGACTCGCTTGCACCGTACCGAGCGTGATGACAATGATTTCGGTCGACAAGATGAAATCGGTACGCACCGCACCTTTGATTTTTTCCTTTTCCAGTGCCACCAGATCAAGCGACGGATCTGCCAGCGCCTGCACCAATTTGGCATGTTCCGCCGCCGTTTCAACCTCACTTTGCAAGAATTTGTGCGCCAGTTTTTCAAAGCCCTCAAAGCACAAAAAAGCGCCGCCCAACATCAACAGCGGTGTCACCGCCCACGGCGCGAAGGCGCTCAAGGCCAGGGCGGCCGGAACCAGGATGGCTTTGTTGATCATTGAGCCTTTGAATACCGCCCAGACCACGGGCAGTTCGCGCTCGGCTTTGACACCGGCGACCTGCTGCGCATTGAGGGCCAAGTCGTCCCCAAGCACCCCGGCTGTTTTCTTGGCGGCCGCCTGGGTCAAAACTGACACATCGTCCAGCACGCTGGCAATATCGTCAAGCAGTGCGAGCAGGCTAGTGGCCATGGGTCTGATCTTTCTTGGTGGTGTCTGATGGTGCGAGTGCCCATTGTCGCTGTTGATGGCCGTGCACTGGCCAGCCCTCAAAGCCGGCGTTGAATGACTGGCAGTTGACTAAAGTCAACAAGTTCAGGGGCCGCCTGGCCGAGTATCAAAAACAGGCTTTCGCAGGCTGTCAAATTGAATTTCAGGCGATACGTCCAGTATCTGGTTTTGAAGAACTCAGCCCACCTACCAAGCACAAAATGCCTTATTCCTACATCCTTCGGATGCTGAAGAACCCGCGCACCACGGGCGCGCTGGCTCCCTCTTCTGCTCGTCTGGCGCGTGAGCTTGCCAATTTGGCGAAAGACTCGGAGAACGTTCTGGAGCTTGGTGCGGGCACTGGTGCCGTCACGCAAGCGCTCTCCAAAGTAGTCAATGAAGAGAAGCTGCAAGTCGTTGAATTGCAAAAAAAGTTGGCTGCCTCTTTGAAGAAGCGATACCCAAATTTGAAAGTCTTGCATTCGACCGCACACTGTGCACTTGACAATTATCGACAATGCGGGTCAGTGGCCGTCGTGTCAAGTTTGCCTTTTCGGTCATTGCCACCTGCGATGAAGCACTTGACAGTGCAGAGCCTGCTGGCTTTCCTGAGGTCATCGCCTGACTCCCAGCTTATTCAATACACGTATGGCCTGAGCGCCCCATTTAGAGCCCCGGCCGGGTTCAAGTGGCAGCAGATCAAGTGGGTCTTGACAAATTTCCCCCCCGCATGCATCTGGGTGCTGACCAAAACGCCCGACCAGTAGCCCGTTTTCAAGGATTCAGATTTCGTGAGTCTGCCTTGCTGGTGTCAGCGGCAGGGCGACTGAATCGGCGCGGCGCGCAAGCCACGAGTAACTCCGCGGATAATCGCGGCATTGTTGGACTACTCCAGCCCCGTACTTTTCAGGACAAACGTTATGCATCGTGTCGCCATCAGTAGCACCGGACTCTACATTCCACCGCACGTCATTACCAACGAAGAGTTGGTGGCATCATTTAACTCTTTTGCAGCGCAGGAAAACAAGGAGCATGCTGCTGCCATTGCCGCAGGCACGCGCCAGCCGATTCCCCAATCCAGCGTTGAATTCATTGAGAAAGCGTCGGGTATCAAGCAACGTTATGTGATGGAAAAATCCGGGGTACTCGATCCGCAGCGCATGCGCCCGCGCTTGCAGGCCCGCCCCGATAGCGAGATTTCCTTGATGGCTGAAATCGGTGTGGCTGCCGCGCGCGATGCGCTGGCCCGCGCTGGTAAACAGCCCGAAGATATTGACGGCGTGATTTGTGCTGCCGCCAATATGCAGCGTGCCTACCCAGCCATGGCGGTGGAAATTCAGACCGCGCTGGGCATTCAGGGCTTCGGCTTTGACATGAATGTGGCTTGTTCATCGGCCACCTTTGGCCTTGAGATGGCAGTCAACGGGGTCAAAACCGGCTCGGCCCGGGCCATTTTGGTGGTGGACCCGGAGATAACTTCATCGCATCTGGCCTGGAAAGACCGCGACTGCCATTTCATTTTTGGTGACGTCTGCACCGCCATCCTGATCGAGCGGCTGGAGAATGCCCCCGCAGGTGCCTTTGAAGTGCTCGGCACCCGCTTGCTCACCACGTTTTCCAACAACATCCGCAACAATGCCGGCTATATGTGGCGCAGCGAGGACCGCGACCCTGACGACCGCGATCTGCTTTTTTATCAGGAAGGGCGCAAGGTCTTCAAGGAAGTCTGTCCGATGGCTGCCGAACACATGACCAGCCACCTGGCGGCACATGGCCTTGCGCCCGATGGGGTACGTCGTTTTTGGCTGCATCAGGCGAATCTGGCCATGAACCAGTTGATTGGCCGCAGACTGCTGGGGCGTGATGCCACGCGGGACGAAGCGCCTGTGATCCTGGATGAATTTGCCAACACCGCATCGGCCGGTTCGATCATTGCCTTCCACCGGCACCACGACGATATCCAGGCCGGTGAGGTCGGGATCATCTGCTCCTTTGGGGCCGGTTATTCGATCGGTAGTGCGGTGTTGCGCCGCACGTGAATCAGGTGACGTTCTAGTTCAAATCGCGCTTCAGGCGAATTTCTTCGACTTTGACCGTGCCCACGGGCACGGTCTTGATGCTGGTCATTTCACGCTTGAAGCCCGCCAGGTCATGAAAGTGCAGGGCGCGCTCGTTGCCCAGGGGGATCCAGATCGTGACCTTGGTACAGCCTTCCTCCAGCAAACCCTCGCGTGCTGCGTCCCACAGCGCCAACCCAACGCCCTGTCCCCAGTGCGAAGTGGCCGCAAAGATGGCCCAGATTTCACCGGTCGTCGACGGTGTGCCCTTGTCGCGTGAACGATCGAAACCGACGAAGCCGACAACCTGGCCCTCATCAAGTGCCACAAAAACTTGGGGTTCGCTGAATTCAATGGCGTCACACCAGTAGGCCTGGCTCTTGTCGACAGTCATGGCAGGCGCCTTTTCGCCAGGGAATAGGGCCTTAAAGGCCGCCTGACTGGCGTTGACATGAATTTCGGCAATGGCTTTGGCATCGCGCACAGTGGCGGGCCGGACTTCAAAGTTGGTGGTGTTGGACATTGAGGATGCTTGGGTGAGCAAGCGAGTAATAAAAATTGGAGCTAGATTGTCGCTGCAATCAGCCGGGGTCCTTGGGGAAAACGCTTAGTGCCGTAGTAATGCGCTGTTACCCGCCCGGCGATGCTACGCAGCAGACTGATACTTTCAATTTTTCAGGAGACTGTCATGGCCAAGAGGATTTTGATGCTGTGTGGTGATTATGGTGAAGACTATGAAACCATGGTGCCGTTCCAAACCCTACTCGCCGTCGGCTGCACCGTGCATGCGGTATGCCCGGATAAAAAAGCGGGCGACTACCTGATGACCGCAATCCACGACTTTGAGGGGGCGCAGACCTACAGCGAAAAGCCGGGTCACCGCTTTGTTTTGAACGCAAATTTCGCCGATATCAACACCGCTAATTACGATGCGTTACTCATCCCCGGCGGACGCGGACCCGAGTATTTGCGGCTCAACGCCCGCGTCCTGGCCATCACCAAGGAGTTTGCCGACGCCGGTAAGCCGATTGCGGCGGTGTGCCACGGCGCACAACTGCTGGCCGCTGTGCCCGGCATCATCCGAGGCAAGCGCATCAGTGCCTATCCGGCCTGCCGACCAGAGGTCGAGTTGGCGGGTGCCCTGTTTGCCGAGATTGCCATCGACGCCGCCGTCACCGATGGGCAGTTCGTTACTGCGCCCGCCTGGCCCGCCCACCCCGCCTGGCTGTCGCAGTTTATGGCGGTGTTGGGCATCAAAATCTCCCACTAGCCACAAGGGGCTTCGGCGCTTATGCTTTGGGGCCATTCTTTGAAACGCGAAGGAGACCGGTATGTGTCAAATTTTCGTCCGCGCCAATCCGCAGAGCTATGAGGCCACGACGCGCAGCATCCGCTTGCACGGCGTGGTCACCAGTGTTCGACTTGAAAACCTGTTTTGGGACACGCTGGAAGAAATTGGCGCCCGCGACGGCATGACGGTGCCGCAACTCCTCTCCACGCTCTACGACGAATTGTTGACTCACCGCGGTGACATTCCGAATTACTCGAGCTTTTTGCGGGTTTGCGCTTTGCGTTACCTGAGCCTGCAGGTGCATCAGCGCGTACCAAGCGACATCCGCATACCGATCCGGTCGCTCGATGCCAATGCCGTGCTTGGCGGTGCGCGCTCCGGCCTGGCGCAAGTCGGCGCAAGATAGCCTTCTAGAGACCCGGTGCGCGATCCGCCGGCAAATATGACCCTGCTTTTTTGAAGGAGTCCTGAAACAGTCGTTTGCGGGAAGATAATCTAGCGCGCCAGCCTCAATTTGAATGGCCGGACATACAACTCTGGAGCAAAAAATGGCAAAAGGTCAGCAAAGCAACAAGATGGTTAAAAAGCCAAAAAAAGATACCTCACCACCCAAGCCGGTATCACCTGACGCTGTGCGCCCAACCGTCACCACGGTGGTGCCGGTGCGCGGGAAGCTCAAGAATGCACCGTCAAAGACTTGATTTCGGGCTCTAGATCGGCAGCCGAAAAGGCGGGGTATGCACGGAAAAGACCAGCACCGATGAGGATATTGTCCAGGCCCAGAAAGCCCGCCGTACTCAAATTAAAGCGTCTTCTGCGCGGTCGCACGCCGGGCCAAAGGCAACCGGTTCTTTCCAAGGGCTATTCCCTGGCACAGATGGTGGAGGATTTGCGCAGCTACCAGGCTGAGCTGGAAACACAAAACAAGGCGCTGCGGTACAGCCAGATCGCTGCCGAAGGCGCTTCGGAGCGCTTTTTAACGCTTTTTTCAAATGTGCCGTTGGCATTGCTCGTGGTGGATGAAAATGGCTTGGTGCTGGAGAGCAATGCCATGGCTTTGCAACTTTTTCGACCTCTGGAGAGTGATCCGCCACTGAATTTCTTGTTGCCACTGGTGAGCAGTGAGTACATTGACAAAGTCGCGCAGGCCTTTGTCAGTGCCATGACGACCGGAACCGACGAGACAACCGAGGTCGTCTTTTCGCGCGGTTCCAGCGGCGTTTTCACGGGGGACTTGCACATCGCCAGAATCGAGTCATTTCAAGATGATCCGGCTCAATTCATCTGCGCGGTTATTGACCAAAGTCCTTTGCTGACCCAGCGTCAAGCCCTGCAGGTCAGTGCCGCAGAACTGCAGCAGCGCAATGAAGAACTTCAATTGAGCAAGAACAGACTGGCCTCGATCATCAATTCGTCACTGGACGCCATTATTTGCATCGATCAGAATTACCTGATTACGATTTTTAATCCTACTGCGGCAGCGCTGTTTCAGTGCCCGTCGTCGCAAGCGCTCGGTAGCCAGCTGACGCGCTTTCTGCCAGACGCGGTGCAAACACTCACCTACAACAAGCTCACCACGCATGCGCAATTAGGTGAAATGACGGGGTTGACGACCAGTGGCAACAGCGTCGCAATTGATGTCAGCGTGTCGTTTGAGTTGTATCCGGATGGTGACACCACAACCATCTTCGCGCGTGACCTTACCAGCCGCAAGAAAATCGAGGAGCATCGCAATGCATTGGAATCGCAATTGCGGGAATCGCAAAAGATGCAGGCCGTAGGCACCATGGCGGGCGGTATTGCGCATGATTTCAATAACATCATCGGTGCCATCCTGGGCAACGTGGAACTCGCCAAACAAGATGCTGACGCATGGTCGCCTGCGCTTGTCAGTCTTTCTGAGATTGACAAGGCGGCGCGACGCGCCCGCGATCTCGTGCGACAAATATTGACCTTTAGTCGCAATGAATCACCCAAGCGGATTCCGATTCAGCTGGCTGACGTGCTGCAGGAAACTGTGCATTTGCTCAAAGTCACCTTGCCGCCATTGGTCGACATGCAGGTGCGTATCGACCCCAGCACCCCGCTCGTGCTGGCCGATGCAACCCAAGTGGAACAAGCCCTGCTCAATCTATGTACCAATGCCATCCATGCCATTGGCGCCCGGCGCGGAACCCTCAGCATTGAGCTAGGGCACAAGCAGGCGACTGATTTGGGTCGGATTGAGCGCCGAGGCGGCCTGCGCGGCCAGCACGTCAGATTAGTAGTTCGTGATACCGGCAGCGGTATCGACACCCAGACGCTGCAGCGCATTTTTGAGCCGTTCTTTACCACTAAGCCCGTGGGCCAGGGCACCGGTTTGGGACTGGCGGTTGTTCATGGCATCATGCGCACCCACCAGGGCACGGTCGATGTGAAAAGCACCCCTGATACCGGTAGCGTGTTCACGCTTTATTTCCCGGTCGCCGACTTTGTTGCCTTACCCGATACCCCGAATGCCGCAAACCTACCGGAGCCGCAGGCGGTGCAGGGCATGGGCAAACGGGTGATGTACGTGGATGACGATGAAGCGCTGGTTTTTTTGGTTCAACGCGTGCTCAAACGCAAAGGTTTTGTGGTCACCACCTTCACAGATCCGCGTTTGGCCGCTGCAGCCCTGCGCGCCAATCCGCTGGACTTTGACCTGTTGGTGACGGACTACAACATGCCAGGTTACAGCGGCATAGAACTCTTGCGGGAAACCCGTTTGATTCGACCTGATCTCCCCGTCGCTTTGGCATCGGGCTATGTGACGGCGGAGATCGAACAAAGTGCGCTCAGTGCCGGTGCGCGGGCCCTGATCCACAAACCCAATGATGTGGACGAACTGTGTGAGACGGTCCAGCGACTTCTACAGAGTGTCGATGCACCCTGACGAGTTGACGGTGATCTATGCGGACGACGCCTTGCTGGTGCTGGACAAGCCAGCCGGCCTGTTGTCGGTGCCGGGTCGGGGCGAGGACAAGCAGGATTGCCTGAGCGCGCGCGCGCAAGCCCAGTACCCGGATGCGCTGGTGGTACACCGGCTGGACATGGGGACGTCAGGTTTGATCGTGATGGCGCGTGGGGCGGCGGCACAGCGCGTCTTGAATCAGGCCTTTGCCAGCCGCAGCGTCGGCAAGCGATACGTCGCCGTCGTCGATGGGCAATTGGCGCCACCATCGCAATCCTGGGGTGTGATTGACCTGCCGATCATGGTGGACTGGCCGCAAAGGCCGCGCCGGATCATCGATTGCCAGCTTGGCAAGCCCAGCGTGACGCACTGGCGTGTCCTGTCCCACAACGCGTCCGATGGAACGACCAGGATTGAACTGGAACCCTTGACCGGCAGGTCGCACCAATTGCGCGTCCATCTTCTGGCCTTGGGGCACGCCATTGTGGGTGACGCGCTGTATGGCAGTGCGCGCGTGCACGCCATGGCCAACCGACTGCTATTGCATGCCTGCTCACTTGAACTCAGTCACCCCGTGACTGCGCAACCCATGCGCTTTGTCAGTACTGAAGATTTTTAGGTTGTGACGCCATGCAGGACTTGGCCTGTGCGCCTCGATCATGCCGATACACTCCAAACCTTCAGCGCGACAACGCTGCCGCCAAATCAAAAGAATGCCAGTATGAAAACCTACGACCTCTACGCCATCGGCAACGCCCTGGTGGACGCCGAATATGAAGTCTCAGATACCCAACTCCAGGTCATGGGGGTGGACAAGCGGCATATGACCTTGATCGATGCCGCGCGGCGCTCTGAGTTGCTGGGCCATTTGGACACGGCCACAGCACGGCGCACCGGGGGTGGGTCGGCGGGCAACACCGTGGTGGCACTGGCTCAGCTTGGCGGCCAGGCGTTTTATTCTTGCCGCGTGGCTGATGATGAGCTTGGCGCGTTTTATACCCAGGACCTGATTGCCAACGGCGTGGCGACGAATCTCACGCGTTCGCTGCCGGCACCGGGGCAGACCGGCAGCTGCCTGGTGATGGTGACACCCGATGCCGAGCGGAGCATGAGCACTTTTCTGGGGGCCACGGCTGAACTTGACCACACCGCCTTGCACCAGCAGGACATTGCCAAGTCAAAAATCTATTACATGGAAGGCTACCTCGCCGCATCCCCAACCGGCCTGCAGGCGGCACTGCAAGGGCGGCAAATGGCCCAAGATGCTGGCGTGGCCCTGGCCACCACCCTGAGCGATGTGAGCATGATCAACTTTTGCCGACCCGGTCTGGACGCCATAATCGACCAAGGGCTGGATTATCTTTTCTGCAATGAGGAAGAAGCCCAGGTCTGGTGCGGCACGCAAGACCTGCAGGTGATTTGCCAGCACTTCAGCCAGTTGGCGCGCACCGTTTGCCTCACGCGTGGCCCCCACGGCTGTGTCGTGTTAGAGGGTAAAAAACAAACCTCCGTGCCGGCGGTCCTTGTACAAGCGCTCGACACCAACGGTGCGGGTGATATGTTTGCCGGGGCTTTCCTCTACGCTGTAACGCACGGACACAGTCACGCGCAGGCCGCCTGGCTGGCTAACCAGGCGGCAGGCCAAGTGGTCAGTCAGTACGGCAACCGTCTAACGCGCGAGATATTGGCGCGCATCAGCAATCACGCCGAAGAGCGGCGGCTTGTGGATGGCGCTCGCTGCAACGGAAAATGAACAGTACACGTGTCTATCTTCACTTGGTTTCAAACGGCTGGCCACCGAGTTTGAATCCGGCCCTGATGCCTCTCTTGTCAAACCAGTCTTTGTTCATCTCCAGCACATAACGCACTGGCTCCTTGGAACAATGAGAATCAGTGGTTTGCGGTTTCATGTCGGCCAGGTTGACAATCGTGCCATCGTTGGAAACGAAGGCCGCCGTCAAAGGCAAGAGGGTGTTCTTCATCCAGAAGCATTGCACGCTGGCTTGTTCAAAGGCAAACAGCATCCCCTCGGATTGCGGCATCTCCCGGCGGAACATCAGCCCGATTGAGCGTTGATCCTGAGTTGCTGCCATTTGGGCATCAATCAGATGCATCCCCGCCGATAGCTTGACGCGGGGCAAGTCCATCTGCGGCGCGCTCTGCGCGTGACTTGGGTTGACCAGAGCGGCTGTCAAGCCAAGGAGTGCGACTGCAATATATTTCATGGGTCGATTCTGATGCAAGTGGAGAAACTGCACGAAAAAATGCCCGCGTGTGCGGGCATTTTTAGTTCGAATTGTCAAGAATTACTTCTTGGCAACTGCCTTTTCTTCTTTGGCTTTCAAGGCGGCGGCAGCTTTTTCTTCGTTGGCGGCCTTGGCGGCAGCAGCTTTGTCTTCTTTGACTTTCTTGGCTGCAGCAGCTTTTTCTTCTTTGGCAAGCTTGGCAGCAGCGGCCTTGTCTTCTTTGACTTTCTTGGCAGCCGCAGCTTTTTCGGCTTTGGCAAGCTTGGCAGCAGCAGCCTTTTCAGCTTTGGCCGTCTTTGCATCTACCTTGGTCGCTGCAGCAGCTTCAGCGGCAGCAGGCGCGGCAGCGGCAGCTGCTGCGGCCGGTGCTGCAGCAGCAGCGGCTGCAGGGGCAGCAGCCTTGGCCGCAGCGGGTGCGGCAGCTTTTGCGGCAGCAGGAGCAGCAGCCTTGGCAGCAGCTGTAGCAGGAGCGTCGGCAGCGAATGCGCCAGCAGCGAAGAGACCAGCGATCAAAGCCGCGAGAAGTTTGTTCATGTTCAGTTTCCTTGAGGTAGGTCAAATAATTCCCTCCCAAACCTTGAGAGGCATGTCCGTAACGGGGTTGGTTGGCCCCTGGTTGACAGAAATCAGTAATTTTCGGGACTAAAATTCACCGACGCCTTCAAGCTAGCCAGGAAAGAGCATTCTCGGGTGGTTTCGGCTTCAATTTGCTCACAAATTCAACGAATTAACGGAGAAATAGCTATATGTACCAACACATCAAGGTTCCCACGGAAGGCCAAAAAATCACCGTCAATGCTGACATGTCATTGAATGTGCCTGATCAACCCATCATTCCTTTCATTGAAGGTGACGGCACGGGCTTGGACATCACGCCCGTGATGATCAAAGTGGTCGATGCCGCAGTGGCCAAGGCTTATGGCAGCAAGAAAAAAATCCATTGGATGGAAGTCTATGCCGGAGAGAAATCAACCAACGTGTATGGCCCTGACGTATGGTTTCCCAATGAAACCCTGGAGGCTCTGCGTGAATATGTGGTGTCCATCAAGGGCCCGTTGACAACCCCCATTGGCGGCGGCATCCGCTCGCTCAATGTCTTTATGCGCCAAGAGCTTGACCTGTTTGTCTGCCTGCGCCCCATCCAGTATTTTGAAGGCGTACCCAGCCCGGTTAAAGAGCCGGAAAAGACCAATATGGTCATCTTCCGTGAAAACACCGAGGATATTTACTGCGGTATCGAATTTGAAGCTGAGTCGCCCAAGGCGCAAAAGCTCATCAAGTTCCTGCAGGACGAGATGGGCGTTACCAAAATCCGTTTTCCCGCTACCTCTGGGATTGGTATCAAACCTGTGTCGCGTGAAGGCACCGAGCGTTTGGTGCGCAAGGCGATTCGCTACGCGATCGACAATGACAAACCCAATGTGACACTGGTTCACAAAGGCAACATCATGAAATTCACCGAAGGTGCATTCCGTGATTGGGGCTATGCCTTGGCACAGAAAGAGTTTGGTGCCGAGTTGATCGACGGCGGCCCGTGGTGCAAATTCAAGAACCCGAAAACGGGCAGTGAAATCATCGTCAAAGACGTTATTGCAGATGCCTTCCTGCAGCAAATCTTGTTGCGCCCGGCTGAATACAGTGTGATCGCCACCTTGAACTTGAATGGCGACTATATTTCTGACGCTCTGGCAGCTCAAGTCGGCGGCATTGGCATTGCAGCAGGTGCGAATCTGTCCGACTCGGTAGCTTGCTTTGAAGCCACCCATGGCACGGCGCCCAAATACGCTGGTAAAGATTATGTGAACCCAGGTTCTGAAATTCTCTCGGCCGAGATGATGCTGCGTCACATGGGATGGACTGAAGCGGCAGATGCCATCATCAATTCGATGCAAAAATCCATCAAGAGCAAGAAGGTGACCTATGACTTCGCACGCCTAATGGATGGTGCGACCCAGGTCAGTTGCTCCGGGTTTGGTCAGGTGATGATCGACAACATGTAACTGCAGCCTGCTGGCTCTCGGCGAGGCTTGGGCCCGCCGATACCTGAACCGCTCTGGCCTGGCCGCTGTGAGCGGTTTTTTTGTCTCTGCTGCTTGAATGCTGGCAGATTGTCACCAATTCACAGGGGCGGCGCAGTGAAACGGTGCGCTCGATAGAATCAAACCATGGCAAGCAAATCACCCGAAATTCCCAAAACGCCGCCGGTTCAGGCGCCTGACCCGGATGAGGGCGGTACCGTTGTACTTGAACGGCGAACGCAAAGGACCAAGCCTCCGCACATGTACCAAGTTGTCATGCTGAATGACGACTACACGCCGATGGAATTTGTGGTGGTGGTGATCCAGGAGTTTTTTGGCAAGGATTTGGAGGGAGCCACAAGGATCATGCTCAAGATTCACCTCGATGGCAAAGGCGTTTGTGGGGTCTACTCGCGTGACGTGGCCGCCACCAAAGTGGATCAGGTGCTCGATGCGGCCAACAAGGCCGGACATCCGTTGAAGTGCATCAGTGAGCCCGTCGATTTTTGAATGTTTTGGCGGGGCCGTCCGAAGCCAGGTGCGCCATCTGGGCTCGCTCTGCCCTTGATGGATAGGGACATCTTGGCATCTCGTCAGAATTGATATTGAAATCAGATTACAGTTAATCATTAAAGTAAAGGCTATAAAGGAAATCACATGATTGCCCAAGAATTGGAAGTTAGCCTTCATATGGCATTTGTTGAGGCGCGCCAGCAGCGTCACGAATTCATCACCGTTGAGCATTTGTTGCTCGCCTTGTTGGACAACCCCAGTGCGGCTGAAGTGCTGCGGGCGTGCTCAGTCAATATCGATGATTTGCGCAAGTCTTTGGCAAACTTCATCAAGGACAACACGCCTCAGGTGGCGGGTTCAGACGATGTGGACACGCAGCCCACCCTGGGTTTTCAGCGTGTGATTCAGCGCGCCATCATGCACGTTCAATCCACTGGCAGCGGCAAGAAAGAGGTCACTGGCGCCAACGTGTTGGTGGCCATTTTTGGGGAGAAAGACTCTCACGCCGTGTACTACCTGCATCAGCAGGGCGTGACTCGCCTGGACGTGGTGAACTTCATCGCGCACGGTATCAAGAAAAACGATCCGCCGGAGCCGACCAAGTCGGGCGAAAGTCAAGCTGAAAGCGAGGAAGGTGTCTCTGAGAAAAATGAGAAATCGTCTCCTCTCGAACAGTACACCCAAAACCTCAATCAGTTGGCCAAAGACGGCAAGATTGATCCTTTGATTGGCCGCGAGTATGAGGTCGAGCGTGTCATCCAGATATTGTGCCGTCGTCGCAAGAACAACCCCCTGTTGGTCGGAGAGGCCGGCGTCGGAAAAACGGCCATTGCGGAAGGTTTGGCATGGCGAATTACGCAAAAAGACGTGCCCGATATTTTGGCCGAAGCGATAGTCTATTCACTCGACATGGGCGCTCTGCTGGCGGGCACCAAATACCGGGGCGACTTCGAGCAGCGACTGAAAGGGGTGTTGAAGTCCTTGAAGGACAAACCCAATGCCATTTTGTTCATCGATGAGATCCACACCCTGATTGGTGCCGGGGCGGCGTCGGGCGGCACGCTTGATGCGTCCAACCTGCTCAAACCAGGTTTGAGTTCCGGTGCGCTCAAGTGCATTGGGGCAACCACATTCACTGAATATCGCGGCATTTTCGAAAAAGACGCCGCGCTGTCGCGTCGCTTCCAGAAGATTGACGTCGTCGAGCCGACGGTTGAGCAAACGGTGGAGATTCTCAAGGGCCTTAAATCACGTTTTGAGGAGCATCACAACGTCAAGTACGCGGTGGCGGCCTTGCAGGCGGCAGCCGAGCTGAGCGCCAAGTACATCAACGACCGCCATCTGCCTGACAAGGCGATTGATGTGATTGACGAAGCCGGTGCCGCGCAGCGCATCTTGCCGCCATCCAAGCGCAAGAAGATCATCAGCAAGGCTGAAGTGGAAGAAATCGTGGCCAAGATTGCACGGATTCCTCCCGCGAATGTGTCCAATGACGATCGCGGCAAGCTCAGAACGCTGGAGCGCGACCTGAAGAATGTCGTGTTTGGGCAAGACAAAGCGCTGGACATGCTGGCCTCAGCCGTCAAGATGGCGCGTTCTGGACTGGGCAAGGGCGATAAGCCGATCGGTGCGTTCTTGTTCAGCGGCCCCACCGGGGTCGGCAAGACCGAGGCGGCGAAGCAATTGGCTTACATCATGGGCATTGACCTGATTCGCTTCGACATGAGCGAATACATGGAGCAACACGCGGTGAGTCGCCTGATCGGTGCACCGCCTGGCTATGTGGGCTTTGATCAGGGCGGCCTGTTGACTGAAGCCATTACCAAGAAACCGCACTGTGTCTTGCTGCTCGATGAAATCGAGAAGGCGCACCCGGCGATCTTCAATGTGCTGTTGCAGGTCATGGACCATGGCACCTTGACTGACAACAACGGGCGCAAGGCCGACTTCCGCAACGTCATCATCGTCATGACGACCAACGCCGGTGCTGAGACCATGAACAAGTCCGTCATGGGGTTCACCAATGTCCGCGAGGCGGGCGATGAAATGGCCGATATCAAGCGGTTGTTTACGCCGGAATTCCGCAACCGGCTCGATGCCGTCGTCAGCTTCAAGGCGCTCGATGAAATCGTCATCCTGCGCGTGGTCGACAAGTTCTTGCTGCAACTTGAGGCCCAGTTGGCCGACAAGAAGGTGGATGTCACCTTTACCGATAAGTTGCGCAAGCACCTGGCCAAGAAGGGTTTTGATCCCCTCATGGGCGCACGCCCGATGCAGCGCTTGATCCAGGACACGATTCGTCGTGCGCTGGCTGATGAATTGCTCTTCGGCCGCTTGACCGAAGGTGGCCGGCTGACGGTTGATCTGGACGACACGGATGAGAGCAAGACCGAGGTCTTGCTCGACATTCAACCGTTGTCGAAAAAAGAGGGCAAAGCCAAGCCCGAGCCGCAAGCGGCAACGATCATTTGACGCTGTAATTTCATCTGAAGCCAACGCGGTCCAGCATCTGCTGGACCTTGACCTGGTTCATCCCCACCACACTGATGGGGATGGTTTCGCTCTTGAAGCTGCCACCGTTCATGGCCTGCAAGGCCGGGTTGTTGATCTTGACGCCTCTGGCCACCGGCCATTCGTTGTTGCCGTTGGCAAACTGGTTCTGCGCCGGGGCGCTGGCCAGGTACTCCAAGAATTTGACGGCGTTGGCCGGGTTCTTGGCATGTCTGGCCACCGCGCCACCGGCGATGTTGACGTGGGTGCCCCACGTCTCCTGGTTCGGGAACACAACACCCACCCGCTCAGTGATGGCCTTGTCCTCGGGCTTGTCGGAACGCATCAGGCGCGCCAGGTAATAGGAGTTGGTCACCGCGACGCCACATTCGCCCGAGGCTACGCCTTTGATCTGGTCGGTATCACCGCCTTTGGGTGTGCGCGCCATGTTGTCGACCATGCCTTTTAGCCAAGCTTGCGTTTTCTCTTCGCCCAAGTGCTCAAGCACTGCGCCAAAGAGCGACAGGTTGTACGGGTGTGAGCCAGAGCGGATGCACAGTTTCCCCTTGTTTTTGGACTCGCCCAGTTCCTCGTAGGTATCAACATCCTCTTTTTGGACTGTGTCTTTGTTGTACACAATGACCCGGGCACGGGTGGAAAAGCCGAACCAGGCAGAAGCACCATCGGCCGTTGATTTGCCATGCAGCTGCGCGGGAATGGCCTCATTCAGAATTTTCGACTTGATGGGTTGGAACAGCCCTTCAACCTCGCCCTTCCACAGGCGTGCGGCGTCGACCAGCAAAATGACGTCGGCCGGCGATGCACTGCCTTCTGCCTTGAGTCGCGTGAGAATCCCCGCGTCATCGGCGTCGACACGATTGATCTTGATGCCGGTGGCTTTGCTGAAATTGCTGTAAAGCGTCTCATCGGTCGGGTAGTGGCGGGCCGAGTAGATATTGAGCACCTGGTCTTGCGCCGCGACCGCAGTGCAGGCGAACAAGATCGCGCAGGCGGTGGGGATGTGTGACTTGAGCATGTCGTGTGAACTCCAAATAATGAAGATTTCATGTTATCACAAATGCGAATGATTCTCAACACAGTTTGCTAAGCCAAGCCGATCCAACCCAAGAAGCCTCCCGCCGCCAACAGCCACAACAAGTGCAAGCGGGTGCGCCAGACCAGCAGGGCACTCACCGCTGTCAGCAGCCAGACGGGCCAGTTACTCAAGGAACTGCCGTGGCCGACAGCCAGAATCCACCCGGTCGCCAACAGCAGCGCAATCACGATCGGGGCCAACCCCTGCTTGAAGGCGCGCACCCAGCGCCGTTCCCGGTTGCGGTGACCCCAGCGGGCAGCCACGAAGGTGAGTGTTGTGCTGGGCAACATGATGCCCACCATGGTGATCACGACCCCGAGCAGGGCATAGACCCAAGCCAGCACACCTGCGTCCATGCCGCCCCCAGCATTCAGGCCCACGTTCCAGCCCAGCAAGGCAACAAACAGAACGTTGGGTCCGGGTGCGGCTTGCGCCAGCGCGATGGAGGAGGTGAATTGGCTGTCGCTCAGCCAATGCTGCTCAATCACCAGGTAGCGGTGCATGTCGGGTGCCGTGGTGATGGCGCCCCCAATGGCCAGCAGCGACAGCGATAGGAAATGGCTTAGCAAAGCCAGCCAATCGGCGAGCGTCAGATTCAATGTCAGGCTTGCACTCATTCTGCGTTTGCCCGCGCCTGAATTTTGCCCAGTTGCCGGTGCGCCCAGACACAGGCCAGCGTCCCGGCGCCCAGCAGAACCCATGCCAATTGCACATGCAGTATGGCAATAGCTATAAAAGTAATAGCTACTAATAACCAGCAGACAATGGCTCCCATCACATTAGTCCTTAAGGAATTGATAAGCTTCAATCCCGTACCGGCGATCAGACCCGCCGCCACGGCACCCATACCGCGTAGCGCGCCTTGAACCCCAGGGGAATCAGAAACTCCCGCAAACAGCGCCGCCAACGCCAGCACAATGATCAGCGGGAAGGTCAGCATGCCAGCCACCGCCGTCAAAGCGCCACGCCAGCCAAAGTAGCGGTCGCCAATCATCATGGAAAGATTGACCACATTCGGGCCCGGTAAGATCTGCGCCACTGCCCAGTCCTCCATGAACTCCTCAGGTGTGAGCCACTGCTTCTTTTCGACCAACTCGCGTTGCACGATCGCCAGCACGCCGCCAAAGCCCTGGAGTGCCAGCACTGTGAACGACCAGAACAGGTCAGTCAGGGAGTCTGGACGCGGCGAGCCGCCATCTTGATGCGCAACCACAGAAGACTATTCGCTGCCACGCAGTTGCGCGGGCGTCATGCTGTTGATGTTGGCCGCCAATGCATCCACCCGGTCTAGCCACGCCTGCAGGTTATCTGGATAGGTGCCATCGGGTTCGACATGCCAGCGCCGTTTCGCTTGGCGCGCCAGCGTGCGCAATTGCCAGGCCGCTTCTTGCGCCAAAGGTGTCAGCTCCAATTGAAGAAACTCGTCCAGCGCATCGCCGCCCAGTTGTGCCAACTGCTGCGGCGCCACGCCGACATTGGCCAGTGTGCGGCGCAACTGGGCCGACTGCTCCGCCGCGGCGGCCAGGCTTGCCTGGCGCGGCGCGCTCAGGACCGTCCATTGGGTCATGTCGATCGGCCAGTCGGACAGGGTTGCGTCGATTTCCAGGAGGCGACCGACCGGATCAGCCATGACGGCCACACCCTTGCTCTGCGGCTCGGTTTGTGGCTCCAGGTTCTGCATCACGCTCTCGACCAGTGCCTCGTCATAGCGATGTTTGTTCATGCGCAGCAGTACCCAAAGCCGCACCTCGGAACCTGGCGCATCGGACGACAACAGGGATGTGACCAACTCGCCAAGCGAGAGAAAGCGCCCCAGCGAACTGATGGAATTGCCAGCGAGATTGCCGGGATAGTCTGTGTCGTCAGCACTGGGCGTTTTTCACCGAGTTCGGTGACCGCCTCGATAAAGTGTTTTGGGTCAGTTTCCATGTCCATCATGACATGGGTTTTACCAGATACCGGCGCGGGCGATACCTGATTGAAGTGATTGTGCAGGTTGCCAGCGGGCCGATGACTCAAGCAGGCACCACCGGATCATCAAGTTGCTGCAAGACCCAGGCAATGACGGCCCGGTTGCCGCAGAGCTCTAAGTGCCCCAGTCCGTCAAATACGGTGACCGGCACCCCGGGCAGCACCTGCTCGCGCTGCGGGTACACGATGTGGTCTTGGGGCGTGAGGGCGATGCGCATCAGGGCACGGGTCTGCGGCGACTCGCTCTTTTCCAGTTCTTGCAGCCAGGCGCTGCGCCAGACCATCTGTTGCCCGTTCGGCGTTCTGGTGCGCCGGGCGACCTGCGTGCCGGCGTGGGGTGTGCCCAGCGTGATCACCCGGTACACGCGGGCCGTGCCAAAAGCGCGCATCCAGGCCCGGATGACCACACCGCCCATGCTGTGACCGATGAGCGCGACTTTGGCGGCACCAGTTTGGCTGCACAGCTCGGACACCGCCTGCTCCACTTGGGGGGCGTAGCTGTCAATCGGTGCGAACACGGGTTCCAGGTCAATTTGCATGACCGGGTGGCCGGCGTTGTTCAATTGACGCGCCATGGCATCCCAGACCCGGTGGTTGCACAGATAGCCATGCACCAGCAGCACCGGGGTGCCCATCGTGGCGCCCGGCGCAGGCATGGCCACTTGCGTCGTTCTGGCCCAGGGGAGTTGCCACAGAGAGGCCCGGACCATGGCCGCGTATTCAAACAGCAGCGAACGCAACCAGCGGCTATTTGCGCCTGGCACGCGTGAGTTGAGCGCAATGGTGATGACCACCAGCAGCACCCCCAGCAGCGGCAAGGCCAGCGCCATGAGCACCACCAGCCAGCGCGTGGCACCCGTCTGCCAGGCCAGCAGCCCGCCCAGCAGTGCGCCGATCACAATCTGGCCCAGCAACAGGCGGCGCATCAGGCGTGAAAGCATCAAGAGCCTCCAGGTTTTTTGGGACTACCCGTGATTGCACCCAATGACGAACGGTGTCTGGCCGTGCTGAATGTCAATAAACCGGCTGATAGCGGGCAATTGCGGCCTTGACCTCATCCGTCAATGCAAAGCCGTCCCCGAACTTGGCTGCCAGTTCGTCCGCCCGTTTGACAAAGGCGTCGATCCCCATGCCGTAGATGAACTGCATGGCGCCCCCCGTCCAAGCCGGGAAGCCAATGCCGAAGATCGAGCCGATGTTGGCGTCATGTACGCTGGTGAGCACGTTCTCGCTCAAGCAACGGGCCGTTTCCACCGCCTGACGATAGAGCAGGCGGTCTTTCAGGTCGTTGATGTCCCATTGAACATCGGCTTTCTCAAACAGAGCCTTGAGCTGTGGCCAGAGGAATTTCTTGACGCCTTTTTCCGCAGGATATTCGTAGAAGCCAGCGCCACCCGCGCGCCCGGGCCGCTGGTGCTCTTTCACCATGGTGACCAGCAGCGCCTCGCCCGGGCTGGCGACATAAGTCTTGCCCTCGGCCGCAAAGTCGGCGCGGGTTTGCGCCATCACATGCAGACTCAGTGTGAGCGAAGTCTCATCGAGCACCGCCAGCGGGCCGACCGGCATGCCACTGTGGATGCCCGCATTTTCGATGGCTGCTGCCGCAATGCCTTCACCGAGCATGGCGACACCTTCCATCACAAAGGTGCCAAACACGCGGCTGGTAAAGAAGCCGCGTGAATCGTTCACCACGATGGGCATCTTGCCGATGGCCTGCACGTAGTCATAAGCCCGCGCCACGGTGTCGTCGCTGGTTTGCGCGCCGCGAATAATCTCCACCAGCTTCATCTTGTCCACCGGGCTGAAGAAATGGATGCCGATGAATTTGTCAGCCGCAACACTTGCCGTGGCCAGGCCGCTGATGGGCAATGTCGAGGTGTTGGACGCGAAAAAGCCGCCCGGGGCCAGCATGGGCTCGGCCTCTTTCGTGACTTTGGCCTTGAGTTCGCGGTTTTCAAACACCGCCTCGATGATCAGGTCGCAACCGGCCAGGTCCGCCACTTTGTCGGTGGTGTGAATGCGCTCCAGAATGGTTTGCTGCTCGGCCGCGCTCATGCGGCCTTTGTCCACGCGCGCCTGGGTGATCTTGGCGCTGTACGACTTGCCCAGATCAGCCTTGTCCTGCCTCACGTCTTTGAGCACGGTGGCGATGCCTTTGCTGGCCTGGGAAAAGGCAATGCCCGCGCCCATCATGCCGGCACCGAGCAAACCGACCTTGGCCGGTTTGAAGCGCGGCGCGTTGCCGGGGCGCGACTGGCCGCTCTTGATCGCGTTGAGGTTGAAGAAGAAGGTGTTGATCATGGCGCGGGCATTGATGCCGGTCATGAGTTTGGCGAGGTAGCGGCTCTCGATTCGCAGCGCGGTCGGGATATCGACTTGCAGACCCTCGACCATGCAGGCCATGATGGCTTCGGGCGCCGGGTACAGGCCGCGCGTTTGCTGCTTGATCATGGCCGGTGCGACCACCAGCATTTGCGCGACTGCCGGGCTGGAGGGCAGGCCGCCGGGCACCTTGTAGCCCTTGGCTTCCCAGGGGTGCTGGGCGCTGGGGTTGGCTGCTATCCAGGCCAGGGCCTTGGCGCGCATGTCAGCGGCGGCGGTCTCGCCCGCTGCGACCAGTTCATGCACCAGTCCCAGGCTTTTGGCTTCTTTGGGCGAGAAAGTCTTGCCTTCCACCAGGTAGGGTTGTGCGCCCATCAGGCCCAGCATGCGCGTCATCTTGGTCACACCGCCCGCGCCCGGCAACAGGCCCAATGTCACTTCAGGCATGCCAAACTGGGTCTTGGGATTGTCAATTGCGATGCGGTAATGGCCCACCAGCGCCACCTCCCAGCCGCCGCCCAGCGCGCTGCCGTTGAGGCAACTTACCACCGGCTTGCCCAGAGTCTCCAACGTGTGGAAGTTCTTCTTGAGCAATTCAATCTGGGTGTAAACGGCGCTGGCGTCCGAGGGCTTGAGGCGCATCGTGCCCTTGAGGTCAGCGCCCGCAAAGAAGGTGGATTTGGCAGACGTCAGAAGGATGCCTTTGATCCTGTCCTGGTCCGCCAAAACCTGGGCTACCAACTCCGACAGGTCTTC
>NZ_JAAFHA010000066.1 GCF_010365055.1 Rhodoferax sp. | reverse complement strand
TGGCCTCGCTCAGTCTGGCGGTGGCGCTGACGGTGATGGTGGCGAGCTTTCGGGAATCGGTAACAGTGTGGCTGGACCGCATACTGCCCGCTGACCTGTATGTGCGCAGCGCCCGAACCTTGAGCGCGAGCGACACCGTGTACTTCACGCCTGAGTTTGTGCGCGCCGTGGGCCGCTTGGCAGGGGTGCAGAAGCTGCAAACGCAGCGCCTGGTGTCGCTCAAGCTGGACCCGGCGCAGCCGCCGGTGGCGTTGATCGCGCGCGACCTGGCGGACCCCGCGCGCAGCCTGCCGCTGGTGGGCGAGGCTTTGGCGGTGCCAGCCGGGCAGATTGGCATCTATGTGAGCGAGGCGATGGTCGATCTGCAGGGCGCCCGACCGGGCACGGTTTTCCCCCCACTCTCTACATCATTTAAGGCTCTAGCCCCCGCCGACAGGTCGCAAGCAGCTACATTTTTTGTAGCTGGCGTGTGGCGCGACTACGCGCGCCAGAGCGGCGCCATCGCCATCGACCAGCGCGTGTTCGAGCGTCTCACCGGCGACCGGCGCGCCAACGACCTGGCGCTCTGGCTCGACAAGCCGGACGAGGCCGAGGCGGTGCAGCAGGCGGTGCGGGCGCTGGCCGATCAAGGCCTTGCAGCGACCCATGGCCAAGGGCTTGGCACCACTGATCAGGCCACTGCCGGCAGCAACGCCAGCGAGTTGCTCGAATTTGGTACCGCCAGCCAGATTCGCGCGACTTCGCTGCGCATTTTTGACCGCAGTTTTGCCGTGACCTACTGGCTGCAGGCGGTGGCGATAGCGATCGGCCTGTTCGGTGTCGCTGCGAGCTTCAGCGCCCAGGTGCTGTCACGGCGCAAGGAGTTCGGCCTGCTGGCACACCTGGGGCTCACGCGCCGCCAGATTCTGCAATTGGTCGCGCTGGAGGGCAGCGCCTGGACCAGCGTGGGCGCGATCGCTGGGCTCGGCCTGGGCCTCGCGGTGTCGGTGGTGCTGGTGCATGTGGTGAACCCGCAAAGCTTTCACTGGACCATGGAACTGATGCTGCCGTGGGGCCGCCTGCTGCTCTTGTGCTTGGCCGTGGTGCTGGCGGGCACCGTCACCGCCTGGCTGGCCGGCCGCGCGGCCGCGGGCAAGGACGCGGTGCTGGCGGTGAAGGAAGACTGGTAAAGCGCTGATGAAATCTGCTTGCGCCAGCCTGCGCCCAGCAGCAAAACGGCCAGCACGATCAGGCCCTCAGGCCCATCAGACAAGCGATCAGGCCGGCAACACGGCGTCTTGTGTCACCACGTCGCCGCGCAGCGTGAAGGTGCGCGTCTCGGTAATAGTCACATCGACCATCTGCCCGACCAGGCGCGGCTGACCGACAAAATTAACGACCCGGTTGCACTCGGTGCGCCCCATCAATTCGGTGGCGTCGCGCTTGGATGCGCCTTCCACCAGAATGCGCTGCACGGTGCCCAAGCGGCTCTCGCTGATGCGCTTGATGCTGTCATTGATGACCGTCTGCAAATGCTGCAAGCGGCGCAGTTTGACCTCATGCGGCGTGTCGTCATGCAGATTGGCCGCTGGCGTGCCGGGGCGCGGGCTGAAGATGAAGCTGAAGCTGTTGTCAAAACCGACGTCGTCGATCAGCTTCATCATCTTGTTGAAATCGTCTTCGGTCTCCCCTGGAAAACCGACGATGAAATCGCTGCTCATGGCCATGTCGGGGCGGATCGCGCGCAGCTTGCGCACCGTGCTTTTGTATTCCATGGCGGTGTAACCGCGCTTCATGGCCATCAGGATGCAGTCCGAGCCATGCTGCACCGGCAGGTGCAGGTGACTGACCAGCTTGGGCAGCTTGTCGTAAGCGGCAATCAGCGAGGGCGTGAACTCGTTGGGGTGGCTGGTGACATAACGGATGCGCTCGATGCCGGGCATGTCCGACACGTATTCCAGCAGCGTGGCAAAGTCGGCCACCTCAGACGTGTCGCCCATCGGTGCGCGCCAGGCGTTGACGTTTTGCCCCAGCAGGGTGATTTCTTTCACGCCCTGATCCGCCAGACCTGCCACTTCCACCAGCACGTCTTCAAACGGGCGGCTCACTTCCTCACCGCGGGTGTAGGGCACCACGCAGTAGCTGCAGTATTTGGAGCAGCCTTCCATGATACTCACGAACGCGCTGGCACCTTCCACGCGGGCGGGCGGCAGGTGGTCAAACTTTTCAATCTCGGGAAAGCTGATGTCCACTTGCGAGCGATTCAGCCGCGCGCGCTCGGCCAGCAGTTGCGGCAGGCGGTGCAGGGTTTGCGGGCCGAACACGACATCGACATAAGGCGCGCGCTCGATGATGGCGGCACCTTCCTGGCTGGCGACGCAGCCGCCGACACCAATCAGCGCCCCTTTTTTCTTCAGGTGCTTGACGCGACCCAGGTCGGAGAACACTTTTTCTTGCGCTTTTTCACGCACCGAGCAGGTGTTGAACAAAATCAGGTCGGCTTCTTCGACGTTGTCGGTCGGCTCGTAGCCGTCGGCCGCGCCGAGTACATCGCTCATCTTGTCCGAGTCGTACTCGTTCATCTGGCAGCCATAGGTTTTGATGAAGACTTTTTTGCTCATGGGGGAACTCACTGAATTGATATCAATTAAATAGCTGCTCACGCCCTATTGAAGGGGGCCAGAGCCTGATTTGTTATAAATTATCGGGAAAATCGCAAGCACGCCGTGGTGCCCGCGCGCCGCGCGTCCAACGGGGCTATTGCCGGGGAAACTTGGGCAACTGGTCAAACGGCGTCTTGCCGTCGTCCGTCTTGGGCTTGTCAGCGTCCGAGCCAAAGACAAAGTTGATCACCGTCTCCATGCCAGAGCGCTCTTGTGCCGCTTCTTCGGGGCTCAGAATCCAGGCCTCGTGAATCAGACCCTGCGCGTCCTGCCGGTAGTTGACCAGCACACTGCGGCCCACCAGGGTGCTTGAGAGCACCAGCAGGTTATTGACGCCCTTGATGCGCGCGCCCGGTGAGAGCCGCGCCGCCTTGCCGTTGATCAGCACCTCGGGCGGGTTGCTGACCACCAGCATGCCGCGCTGGGCGCTGGCGGGAAACTGGCGCACGCCGGTTTGCGCCGTGGCCACGTTGACGCTCAGGGCAGACGCACTGAGCAGTACGAGGCAAAGCCTCTTAAGAAAGAGGTGGGGTCTTAGAGTCAGGCAGCGGTTCATGGTGTTTGTCCAGAGGCTGAAATGGCGCTGGCGGGATGCCAGCGACGTGGCGCAAGTGTAAATGACGCACCTGTGTCCGGCCCCCATGCGCCCTTACCCCGCCCGCCGCGCCTTGACTGCCGCCGCCAACACGTCCAGCAATTTGACCGAGTCGTCCCAGCCCAGACAGGCATCGGTGATGCTCTTGCCGTATTCCAGCTTGGATAAATCATCCTTGCCCGGCGTGAACTTCTGGGCGCCGGCGTTCAAGTGGCTTTCCACCATCACGCCAAACACGCTCGTGGACCCGCTGGCCAATTGCGAGGCAATGTCGCGCGCCACCTCAAGCTGCTTCTCATGCTGCTTGCTGCTGTTGGCGTGGCTGCAGTCGACCATCAAGGTCGCCGGCAATTTGGCTTTTTCGAGGTCTTTGCACGCCGCAGCCACGCTGGCGGCGTCATAGTTGGGGGCCTTGCCACCGCGCAGAATCACGTGGCAATCCTTGTTGCCTTTGGTTTGCACGATCGCCACCTGGCCATTCTTGTGCACCGATAAGAAGTGGTGCGCCCCGGCGGCAGCCTGAATCGCGTCGGTGGCGATCCGGATGTTGCCATCGGTGCCGTTCTTGAAGCCGATCGGCGCCGACAGGCCCGAGGCCAGTTCGCGGTGCACCTGGCTCTCAGTGGTACGCGCGCCGATTGCGCCCCAGGAGATCAAATCGCCCAGGTACTGGGGCGAGATCACATCCAAAAACTCGCTGCCGGCCGGCAAGCCCAGGCGGTTGATTTCGATCAGCAACTGGCGCGCGATGCGCAGGCCTTCGTCGATGCGGAAGGTCTCATCCAGATACGGGTCGTTGATCAGCCCTTTCCAGCCGACGGTGGTACGGGGCTTCTCAAAATAGACGCGCATCACAATTTCCAGCGTATCCGCGTATTTTTCGCGCTGCACCTGCAACTGGCGCGCATAGTCCAGCGCGGCGGCCGGGTTATGGATGGAACACGGGCCAATCACTACCAGCAAGCGGTCATCCTTGCCCGCCATGATGTTGTGGATACGCCGGCGGGTGCTGCTGATCAGCGACTCCACGGCCGTTCCCTGAATCGGGAAAAACCGGATCAAATGTTCGGGGGGCGGTAACACGGTGATGTCCTTGATGCGTTCGTTGTCGGTTTGACCGGTGCGGTCGGTGGCGTTGGCGACAGCGTTCGCATACCAGGCATCGGTGCTGGCCGCAATGGATTTGGCATTCATGGGCATTTCCTCAGTTCATCAAAAAAAAGTCATAAAAAAACCGCCGGGGTGGCCGGCGGTTTTTGGAAGATCGGGACGTTTGATTCAGGTACGTTCAGAACTCTCTACCGCCGCAGGCGCTTGAGAACCAAAAGTAGCCAAAGAAAAAACAGAACGATTTCATGGCTTCACTTTAGCATAGTCGAGGCAGCGGCTCATTTCTGAATGAAGCCGTTGAATTGATAGGCCACCGACAAGCCCGCCACGTTGGCTTGGAGATCGCCACGCAGGGCCTGAATGCGCCCGGCCGTGGCCAGCACCGAGACTTGCTTTGTCCAGCGGTAGCCGATGGAACCATTGACTTGCCCCACCAGTCCGCCGCCGGCCGCGAGACCGCCGCCGCCGGCCGCTCCCACCAGGGCTTCGCCCTCGGCAAACCAGCGCCGCGACAACTGCCCTTGCACACCGACCCCCACCTGCCCGGTCATGTAGGCCCCCGCCTCGCCGGCATAGGCGGCCAGCCCCTGACCCGTGACAAACCACTGCGGCGACACAAAATAGTCAAGCTGCACACCCAGGTTGCTCACCGCCTGATCGACATAGCGGTTGCGCCACTGGGGTGACGCCTTGAAATAAGTCTGGTTTGCCACTCGCACGCGCAGGTTTTCTGCGTCAAAGCCACCCAGAGCGGACCAGGCGACAGGCGGCGCAGAAACCGCAGGCAAACCAAACTGGTAGCTCAACTTGAGGGCCGCGCTTTGCGCCCTGAAACTGCTTGAGGGCGCACGCACTTCGCCAAGCGAGAACTCCAGCGAGGTCCGCTCGCTCAGGTTTTGCTGCAGCGCAACCCCCGCGTCCAACAGCAGACCGCCCCCGGTGTCTGCACCGCTGCCGCCAGCGGGGCCCCCCGCGACATGCAGCTTGATCGCCCTGCCGCGCCAGAGCGGCATGCGGTAGCCAGCGCCGGCCAGGATTTGCATGTAGCCACTGCTCTGGCCACCCATGGCGCCTTCCGACTCCAGCTTGATGAACCAGTGAGGGTCCAGGTAAGACAGCCATTCCACGCCGACCAACTGCATGCTGCTGTGTTGTGGCTTGCCATCGTCGCGCAGCGCGCCGGCTGGAAATTTGTAAGCTCGGGCGAGCAGCGCAAATTCATTGTGGCGGGACGACACACTGGCCGCATCGGCAGTGCTGGGACGGGAAGGGTTGTCCCAACCCGGACTCAACAGACTGTAGAACGGATATTCGTAGCGCAGATAGGGCTGCGTGCTGCGAATCACACCCGACGGAAACTGCACATGGCTCACGCCGAAGGCAAAATTACCGACGTTTGGCACTTCGTAGGTCAAACCCGCGTCGCCCCGCAGCATCAAACCACCACCCGTCAAGGCGCTGGTGCCACCACGCCCGCCGCCGGCGCCAACAAACAAACCGGTGTGAGCCAGCCAGTTTGGACTGAGCCGCTGGCGAAACTCACCCGCCAGGCCCAGCGTGATGAAACCGCCGCGGTCGCCACGCACGGCGCCGTAACTGCCCACCCCCAGTCGCAGCCGGTCACTCACATCAACCATGAGGTCGCCGCCGACCATGCCCATTTTTTCGCCGCCCGGCAGAGCCAGCGTTTCAGAGGTCACACGCCAAGTCGTGGCGGTCGGTTTCAGTCCGGCAGCGGGTGCGCCAGGGCCCTGGGCATAGCTCATGGCAGACCAGTACAAGCCACCAGCGCACAGGCTGGCCACCCACAGGTTCTTCAGGCGGTCCCGCCGACGGTGAGACCATCAATGCGCAAGGTCGGCTGCCCCACGCCCACCGGCACGCTCTGGCCTTCTTTGCCGCAGGTGCCAACGCCGCTGTCGAGCTTCAGGTCGTTGCCGATCATGCTGACACGCTTGAGTGCATCCGGGCCGCTGCCGACAATGGTGGCGCCCTTGACGGGGTACAGAATCTTGCCGTTTTCCACCCAATACGCTTCGCTGGCTGAGAACACAAACTTGCCCGAGGTAATGTCGACCTGGCCGCCGCCAAAATTGGTGGCGTACAGACCCTTCTTGATGCTGGCCACAATCTCATCAGGGGACTTGTCGCCGGCGAGCATGTAGGTATTGGTCATGCGCGGGATCGGCACATGGGCGTAGCTCTCGCGCCGGCCGTTGCCGGTCGGGGCCACCCCCATCAAACGCGCGTTCATCGCGTCCTGGATATAACCCTTGAGAATGCCATCTTCAATCAGCACGTTGCGCGCGCTGGTGTTGCCTTCATCATCGACATTGAGCGAACCGCGGCGATCGGCGATGGTGCCGTCATCCAACACCGTCACGCCTTTGGCGGCCACCCGCTGGCCAACCCGACCACTGAAGGCGCTGGAACCCTTGCGGTTGAAATCGCCCTCCAACCCGTGGCCAATCGCCTCGTGCAACAAGATGCCAGGCCAACCCGGGCCAAGCACCACGGTCATCTCACCGGCCGGCGCCGGGCGGGCTTCCAGGTTGACCAGCGCGGCCTTGACTGCCTCATCCACGTATTGCGTGATCTGCGCCTCGTCAAAATAAGCCAGCCCGAAGCGCCCACCGCCACCGGCCGATCCCATTTCACGACGCTTCTTGCTGCCGACGCCCTGCTCGGCAATTACCGTCACCGACAATCGCACCAGGGGGCGCACATCGGCCGCCAGCGTGCCGTCGGCACGAGCGACCAGCACCACGTCGTATTCGCTCGCCACGCCGGCCATGACCTGCGCCACGCGCGGGTCCTTGGCACGGGCCAGTTGCTCGACGCGCTCCAGCAACTTGACCTTGGCCGCGCTGTCGAGCGTGGTGATCGGGTCCAGGCCGGGGTACAAGGAACGCCCAAGAGCTATCTTTTTAGTAGCCACTCGCGCCCGCCCCTTCTGGGCTAGAGCCGAAATTGATCTCACAGTACGGGCCGCATCCAGCAACGACGCCTCGGAGATATCGTCCGAATACGCAAAGGCTGTCTTCTCGCCGCTGACCGCGCGCACACCCACGCCCTGGTCGATACTGAAGGAGCCGGTCTTGACAATGCCCTCCTCTAGGCTCCAGCCCTCAGAGCGCGTGTACTGGAAATACAGGTCGGCCTCGTCGACTTGATGCGCCTTGATTTCTTTCAAGGCGCGGGCCAAGTGGGATTCGTCCAGCCCAAAGGGCGTGAGCAGCAGGGACTTGGCAATGGCTAAGCGTTCGAGAGTGGGTTCGCGAGAAATCATGATCAGATTCTAGTTAGTTGAGGACAGCGCTTGCGGACAGCCAACATCCGACGATCAGTTGGGGACAGAGCTGGCCCACAACGCGCGAGCTGCGGTCTATCCCGCAAGGTTTTTGGTTGGGGCCACGGTCTGTCCCGCAAGGGATCAGGATTGCACCAGCCGCTTGGACTTGGCAATTGACATCAAAATCCCCAGCGCCATACCCAGCGTCACCATGGCGGTGCCGCCGTAGCTGATGAAGGGCAGCGGCACGCCCACCACCGGCAAGATGCCGCTGACCATGCCCATGTTGACGAAAGCGTAGGTAAAAAAGATCAGCGTGATGCTGCCGGCCAGCAGCCTGGAAAACAGCGTCGGTGCCTCCAGGGCGATCATCAGGCCGCGCAGGATCAAAAACACAAAGCCGACAATCAGCAGAAAATTGCCGATCAGTCCGAATTCTTCAGAAAATGAAGCAAAAATAAAGTCGGTGGTGCGCTCGGGAATAAACTCCAGATGTGTCTGCGTGCCCTGCATGAAGCCTTTGCCCCAGAAGCCGCCCGAACCAATGGCAATCATGCCTTGAATGATGTGAAAGCCCTTGCCCAGCGGATCACGCGACGGGTCCAGCAGCGTGCAGATGCGCTGCTGCTGATAGTCGTGCAATACTGGCCAACGCATGCCGTCGGCGCACAACTGGGGCTCGAAACCCACCAAAAGACCCACCCCCAGCACGCCCAGCAGCAGCGGCGGCACAATCCATCTCCAAGACAAGCCGGCAAAAAAGATGACCGACATGCCGGCCGACAGCACCAGCAAGCCGGTGCCCAGGTCAGGCTGTTTGACGATCAAGGCCATCGGCAGGGCCAGCAGCACCAAGGCCACCGCAAAGTCCGGGGGCCGCAACTGCCCTTCGCGCTTCTGGAACCACCAGGCCAGCATCAAGGGCACGGCAATTTTGAGGATTTCACTGGGCTGGATGACGACGCCCACGTTCAGCCAGCGCTGCGCACCCTTCTTGGTGATGCCAAAAACCGCGACCGCAATCAGCAGGGCGACCCCCAGCAGGTACAGCGGCAGCGCCAGCGCCATCAACCGCTGCGGCGGAATCTGCGCCACCACAAACATGATGGCGCCCGCCAGCAGCATGTTGCGGCCATGGTCTTCAAAGCGGCTGCCCTGGTCGAAACCGACTGAATACATCGTCAGCAAGCCGGCGCCGACCAGCAAAAAGACGGCAAACGCCAGCGGGCCATCAAAGCCGCGAAACCAGGGCGTGATGCGCCGCCAGGGGTGAGTTGTTCCAAATTGATCTGCCATGGGCGGATTATCTCGTGACTGGGTATGGCGGCGTTGGCTTGCGCGGGCACGCGCCCGCGCACTGCGCACTGCGCCTGGGCGAGAAGCCACACCTCCCGTGTCGGATATGATTTGCAGCGCAGGTCACAAACAGTAACAACATTTACGGATTCGCCTGCTTCTTAAACAAATCAAGGGTTTTCATGAAAATAACGATAAGAGGTCTGTCTCTGGCTCTTGCCAGCGTCGGCATGTTGACAATTTACGGCTGCGGTGGCGGTAGTAGCGGCGATACGCCACCAACCGTCACATCAATGACCGTGGCCCCGTCGCTTGGCAAGTTCAGCAAGGGAACTTCGGTCAAACTCAAGAGGATCGACCTCACCCAGCTGGCGAGTGGGTCAATTGGTGACGATGGCAAAGCCATCCTCACCTTTACCGGCTACGCCGGACCCATCGTGGTCGAAGTGCTGGGCGGTGCTGATGTGCAGTATTACGACGAAGGAACAAAGGCTTTGGCGACTTTTGGCGCCGGCAAAACGCTGCGTGCCGTTGCACCTGCGGCTCAAGCAGTTGTCGGCGTCACTGCATTGACCAATGCGGCCGTAGTCAAGCTGGAAGCGGCTACTGGCGGGATTGCGGTTGCAACGGTCATCAATATCAATGATGCCAATGCGAAAGTTGGATCAGCCCTTGGCATGGGTACCAGCAGCATTCTGGATGCGCCGACTCTGGTAGATATAGCCACCGGCAAAACACTGGACGTGGCAACAGTAGGCGATAAATATGCCTTGGTACTAGCAGCCTTGGCCAAGATCGCAACCGGCACAAGTACCGCAGTGGATGTGGCTGATGCGCTGGCCAGGGATCTGAAGGACGACCAGCTTGATGGGTTAGACAGCACAAGTACTGCTCCAACGACCGCCATTGCCAATGCCCCGACCAACGCAGCATTGATCAGCAACTACACGGCAGCGGCGGCTGACTTGGCCACGGCTACGACGGTAGCACCTCTCGTTCCCAATCCCAATGTTTCAACGATAACAGCGAGCTACCTGTCCGATCTGGGCCTCGCCAAAGCGATGTTTGCCGAGCTGCGCACCACGCTGAACTCGTTTTCCAACGGCAGCACCGGCTTTTTGGACACCCAGGCCACGCGCATGAATGCCGACCTGAACGCCAACGTAGCACCAGAACTCGCCAAGGTGGCCAGTCGTGTTGGCACGCTGGCCATGGCCATGGCTATGTTTGAGGATGGCAAGGCGTACACAAGCAACAATACGTTCGGCCTGATGCCAACGACCGATGGCTCCGCCTTGGTTCGCCAAAGCGGCTCTCCAGACGCTGCCTGGTATGGCTACGGCTCTTTTGATTACTGCCGGACGGACTCGGCCACGGGCGTGGCCAGCAAAGTAACTTGTTCCCACTTCGGACAGGATTCCGCGGATAGGTCCGACCCAACGAACCCCAAATTTAAGTATATTGTTTATGAACTGACGGGCACAGCCAGTAACCAATACAACTACACAGCCACCCGGTACAACCGATCTGTAGCCGAAAATGCCTATGGTGGAATCGCTGCACTGGGTACGCCAACCTTGGCGTCTGTACCCGCAGGCAACGGCACCCTGACCAAAACCGTCAGCGGCACCACCATGACCGGGCTCACCATCAATGGCACCCTGCCACCGTCGGCCACCAATGCCAGCAACACGCTGTCTACCGGCGTGGACACGATTGCCATTTCTGCTGCGCGTAGCGCACTGACCGCGGCCAATAACTTCCGCTATGCGCTGTCGGGTTCGGTCGCCACGACCAACCTGGCAGACGCCAGCAAGGTTGTGACGCTGTCGCTGGACAACGGCAGTTATTTCGACTCGGATGAAACCGCTTCGGCTACGGGTGGCACCAAAGTGCTCGCAGTCAAGCTGGTCGGTACGGCCAAGACGACTGCGACCAAATTCACCGGCACGCTCGATGTTGGCGCGTTCTCCAACAATGCCGACGGGTTTGATTACTCGCCGACCAGCATTGTGTTCAATGGCAGCATCAGCGACACCTCCACCGGCGGCGCCGGGGAAATGCTGACCGGCAAACTGGAAGCGGCAGTGGCTGATTACAAGCTGTACCATTCCACACAACCCCAGTCCGGCACCAACTACCAGAAGGCCACGGTGACCTTCACCGGCACGGTGCAAGCGCCTAGCCGGCCCGCGCTGAAACTGGTGGTGGCGGCTGTCAAAACGGGTATTGCGACATCGAATATCACCGTCGATTACAGCTACGGCACCGTCAAGATCACGGGCTCTGGTGCCACGAGCGCGACTGGCAACACCCTGACCCTGAGCAATCAGGACGGTGTTCAGGTGGTGCTCAACAGCCAAAGCGCGGGGACGGTGACCAAGTCTGGTGCCACGCTGGCAACCATAGGCAATGGCATGGTCAACTACACCGACGGTGTGAGTGAATCACTGAATTGATCGGTTAGCTTTCTGTTTCGCTAAATCCGGCGGTGCATCACCGCCGGATTTTTTTTGAGTGTTGAATGATGGTCAAAATGAAAAATATCAGTCTACTGGGCTTGCTCTGCGCTTTGTCTCCCTTGCTCGGCAGCGCGGAGGGTTTACTGGCGATAGATAACCCGGCAAAGAACGGCCAGCAGCGTCAAGCCTTTGCCACCGTCGAGGCCTTCGAGGGCAACGACCAAGTGGCGATGCGCCAGTATGGTGGCGACTGGCAGGGCACCTACTCGCCGCGCACCGGCACCAATATCGGCTTGCTGGCCGCCCGCGCCGAGGCTGGCGTGCAATGGGCGGGCTACCGAGTTGGCGCGCTGTACCGCGCTGAAGCCCTGGTGCAAGCCAACCGGGATACCTCCGACCTGGTACAGCAGTACAGCACCCGCAGTGGCTACGCTACTGGGCGGACCTATGCGCTCGATTACCAGATCAAGGGCTTCGAGGCGGCGGGCGTACACGTCAGCAAGAGTTTTCAGCGCCAGTTGGGAAACCAGTGGCAGCTGGATGGGGGGCTGGGGCTGTCTTACCTGCGTGGCAAACGCGTCAAACTGGAGACCGGCGCAGGCCAAGTCGTGACGCTCAATACCAAGGATTTCAATGCCAACGCGAGTCGGGACAGCAGCAGTAGCGACTTGAACGTGACCGACTTCGCCCAATTTAACGCGCCGTCCGGGCGGCCGGCGGCGCCTTCAGGTGACGGCTATGCGGTGGATGCAGGCGTCGTGCTGCGCCATCAAGCCAGCGGGGCGAGTTTTGAGCTGGCAGTGGCCGATCTGGCGGGGCGGCTGAACTGGAAAGACTTGCCCAACAACGTCACAAACTACAGCAACGCAAATAAATATTACGACGCCAACGGCTACGTCCAGTTCAATCCAATGGCAACAAGAACCAGCAGTTACCAGAATCTAAGCCAAACCCTTGAACCAAAACTATTGCTGGCGGCCAACTACCCTATCGGCAGTTTTGAGTTGCAAGGCGCGGCCAGCTATACACAGGGCTACTGGTTGCCACAAGCCGGACTGAGTTACCGCATTAACCCACAGTGGGGCGTGAAGGCAGATTTCGATTTCCGGTTCAGCACAGTCGGACTCGCACTTGAGCACTCATGGTTTTACCTTGACTTGCGCATGAACGGTTCGAACGCGGACACAGCCAACGCCTATGGCTTGAGCGCCGGAATAAGTATCCCCTTGTAGCCACCCCACCTCGGCTGTCGCAACAACAAGTTGTCATCAAACTTGGCGTTGGATGTCCAGATCAGGTCACCACTGGCTTGCGCTTCTCTGGCACCAGCGCCTTGAGGCTCGTCCACAGGAGCGGTGTTTCAAATGCGACGGACAGAGGCGAAGGGTTGGACTATTCGATCGTGATCTCCAGCACGGTTCTCCCGGGAGCGCTAGTTAGTTTCAAAGCGGCGTCAATGGCGTGTGCCCGCTCCTGCATTGACAACAAGCCCCTGCTCTTGGCTCGCGAGACATCAAAACCTCGTCCGTTGTCAATAATCTGAAGTCGCACCCCGTTGCCCGCGGCACTCAAAGGAGATGCCGCGATTTGCAGAACACTGGCCTGCGCATGTTGCAGCACGTTGGACAGCGCCTCAAACAACATGAATTGAAGTTGCCGCATGGCGCTGGCATCGAGTCGGATGACCGTTTCCAATAACTCGACATTCCACAGCCATGAAATGTTGCAGGCCAGAAAGCGTGGCTCCAGCCGATAGCGCGTATTGGCCAGCAAGGCATTGATGTCGCCGGGCGGCAAATTCATGGCGTCAATTGACAGTTTGAGCTGGTCCAGCGCATCGCGCAGGGTGTGCAGCACCTCCCCCGAACTCGCCCGGCCGGACGCCATCTGCCGGATGGCGGTGCTGATGTGCGAGCCCACGCCATCGTGCATGTCGCGCAGGATGCGGCTGCGCTCGGCGCCGCGCTCCTGCTCGCGCGCGAGCTGCTCCAGGCGCTGGTAGCTCTGCGCCAGCTCTTGCTCCTTGTGCGCCACACGCGCCAGCAGGTTGGCGTTGAGGTCACGCGCCTGCGCACTGGCTGCGCGAAACCGCATGATGACAATGCAGCCCAGCGTCACCCCAAACAGCACCGAGCTGTAACGCATCAGCGTATTGCCGCCATAGCCCTGACTGATCCGAAACACGTACAGGTCACGCAAGCCCACCAGCGTATTCCAAAGCAAGACAAGCGCCACCAACCGATGCGCCAAGGACGCACCGCGCGCCGCCTGCCAGATAAACAGGGACGAAAAAATCAGCGCGGTCAGCCCCAGGGCCGCATACAAAAGCGTCATCGCCAGGGGGAAACCGCCCACAAGAGCCGCCGCGCCAGCGGCAACGCTCGCCGCCAGCAGCAGGCCGAACCAGCGGCGCAACCAGATCGCGGCCGTCAGCCGGCCCCAGCCGGCGACTTCAACGCAAAACAGCATCATGCTGCTCACCCACACCGTTGCCGCCAAAAGCCCGACGATGCCCCACCAGGGCCAGGCAATGGGTGAGTGCGCCACCAGGGTATCGCCGATTCTGAGCGTCCATGACAGCTCAGCCAGGGCGGCAAACAGATACAGGGGATCGCGCTTGAGCCACCCGGACGCACTGACGTCCACCTGCGTGGCCCACAGCGCCAGTGCCACCACCCCGATCAACAGACTGAAGATCACCACGGCCAGCGAACCGGTGATACGCCAGTCGTAGTCATGTTGATAGAGTGCCTGCACCTGCGCCCGCGGGCCCAAGGTCAAGGGCGCAAGTCCGCCGCGGCGACCCACGTCAGCGCGGATATGGACGCGAAAGACGTTATGCGTGCGCAGCAGGCTGGGGACAATCTCGATCAAGCGGGGGGCCTTGGCGTAATCCGCACCGTTGCCATGGGGCAAATCACCCTTGGCCTGCAGTAGCGTGCCGTTCAGCCAGATTTCATAAACATTTCCCAGCCGCGGCAGATACAAAGCATAGGGCTCGGTCGGCACCGTCAACAGCTCGAACGGCAGCTCAAAGGTCGCAACACCGGCCAGACCCGGGTGTTGGCGGTCCCAGTGGTAGGGCAGGCTGACCGCTCGCTGCCGCGTCTGGCCGTTGACCGTGACGCTCGCGTGTGCTGCGCGCAGATCCAGCGTTGGGGCGGGTGTCTGCGCTGGCGCCTGCGCCGCGGCGCACGCCAGCCCCAGCCCGAAAGCCCAGCAAAGCAAACACCGCAGAGCGCGCCGAATGGTCATGGATCGGCGCATCTTAGCGAGGCCCTGGTGGACGCGGCGAGCGCGCCTCGTTCAAGACTTGCCTGAGCGGGCCTTGCACCGGCCGCTTCACCCCGGCGACGACAACAGCCCCATGCGCGTGGCCTCAAACACCGCTTCGTTTTTGGAGTGCACGGAGAGCTTCCCGTAGAGGTTCTTGATATGCGTCTGCACCGTGTGCACGCTCAGGGCCTGCAAGCGCGCAATCTCGGCGTAGGAAAATCCGCGCGCGATCAAGCCCAGCACATCCTGCTCGCGTGGCGACAGCAAGCCGCGCGACGCAGCGCCCTCAGTCGCACCAAGCGCTTTATTTTTCATAGCGGACTGTGCAGTAGATACGGGGGCTAGAGCCCAATTTTCCTTATAAAAGAGATACTTTGACAGCACCCGCCGGGCGATCATGGGCGAAATCGGCGAAGCGCCCGCGCGCATGTCCAAAATGGTTTGGGCGATGTCCTCGGGCGTCGAATCCTTGTGGATGTAGCCCAGAGCACCGGCCTCAATACTGGCCAGCACGTTGTCTTCATCGCCGAACATCGAAATCACCAACGGCTCGCAATGCGGATGCAGCCGTTTGGCGTGGCGGATCACCGCCAGGCCGCTGCCATCTGGCAGACCCAGGTCGGTCAACAACACATCCAGCGTGTTGCTGTCGTCATCCAGCCAGGCGGTCGCCTCGGCCACGGTGCCGCAACTGGCGGCCAGCGCCAGCTCGGCGCAGCGTGACACGCTGGCCGCGAAAAATTCCCGCATCTGCGGATCGTCCTCAACCACCAGTACTCGCCACACTTGCATTGCCCCGCCGTATTTGTATTTGATTCTGTGGTGAGCATAGCCGTCGCCGTCGGAGTTGGCCATATCGACTCATCCCATATCCATGGGATGGCGCCATTTCACCAGCCCGGCAACACTCATGACGCAAGTCAATTTCTGCCGTACTGGGTTTCTGGCTCGCATGCTTTCCAAACACTTCAAGAGGTTTTTATGAAAATCACACTCAAACGACTGGTGCTTGGCCTCGCCAGCGCGGGCATCTTGACAATTTATGGCTGCGGCGGCGGAGACGCCGCTCCAGAGATCGTCACAAATACAGAAAATACAACCATTTCTGGCACCGCCGCAGCAGGCCTGCCGCTGGTTGGCAGCGTCACGGTCAAAGACGCCAAGGGCGTGTCGCGAACCACTCCCATTGTGGCCAACGGCGCCTATTCGGTGGACGTCACCGGGCTGACGGCCCCCTTCCTGTTCCGGGCTGAAGGCAACGTGGGCGGGCGCAATTACATCATTCACTCGGCAGCCAGCGCAGCCGACGCCAACGGCACCATCAACATCACGCCGCTGACAGATCTGATCGTCGCCAACATTGCCGGCGAACTGGCGGAAAACTATTTCAACGGCGGCAACTTCAGCGGCATGACAAAGGCGGAACTGGATGCGGAAACCGCAAGCCTGAAGGCCAAGCTCTTGCCTGTGCTGACAGCGATGGGCGTTGATTCCAGCATTGACCTGCTGCGCACCGGTTTTACCCCGCTGTCCAGCGCGTTGGACAAGGCACTGGATGTGATCAGCGTCAGCGTGGATCCGGCCACCGACGTGGCGACAATTACCAATCTGGTCACGCAGCAACAAATCACCGACAACCTGAAAACCAAGGCCGCAGCCGAAACCGCCGCCACACCGATGGTGGGCGAGGGGATGAACACGGCCGCTGATGACCTCACCCTGATTCGCAAGGCACTGAGCGACTTCTCAGCCAAGTTCGCCAGCGGACTGCCTGCCCCTGGCGAGCTGCTCCCATTGATGCATGACACGTCCGACCTTCCGTTCCGCAACGCCGACCAAAACGCTACCCAGTTCAGTAACCAGATTGCGGCCGACAATTTTCTGGTGGGGGTCAGCTTCACCGATGTGGTGATCCGCCGGATGAACTACCCCAGCACCGCGAGCGCGCCCGCGGACCTCTATCCCAGGGCCTATGTGGAGTTCACCGTCAGAAACAAGGATGGCATCGCCATCGACCACGTCAAAAACATTCAAATCGCCAAGGGTGCGGATGGTGCATGGCGTCTGCGCGGCGACAACCGGCGGCTGGACACCTACAGTCATGCACACATCGTCAAGGACGCACTTTCAGGCTGCGTCAGTACCGGGCTGGAGTTCGGCTTCGAGGACCCCAACACCGGCAACAACGGCTCCGGAATCAAGTACATGATGGTGACCGGGCCGGGACTCCCCGCGCCAGGCCTGAAGTACGTTCGCTCGGCCATTGGCGACCACTTCACCATCAAGAATGTGAGCAGTCAAACGGGGCGCTACTACGTGCTGGCGTCCAACTGCACTGGCAATGCGAATGCTGGCTTGACGGACAGCGCCATCGCAGCCATTCCCGACGACGCCGTCTACACTCTCACGGCATTTGACAGCGCCGATGCGCCCACACTGGTCAACGGCGAGGCACTTGTGTACAAGGACCGCATCACGCGTCGTCCGCTGACACTGGCCGAAGCTCAAGCCGCGGCTTTCCCCACCATCACCGCGCCGACGGCCACTGCTCTGAGCACCTACAACGGGGGTGACCTGACCATCGCCGCCACCGGCATCAACCTTTCGGGTGCTTGGGTGTACCTGGGGCTGACTGACTCCGCGGACTCTGTCAACAGCGTAGATACAGATGTCAACGCTACTGCAGCAGGCAGTATCTCGACGACACTCAGTCTTGGCGCGATCAGCGGCGTCAAAAGGCGTGAAATCCGCGTCGAGACGACGGATGCCTATTGGCGCAACATGATGACCGTGCTGAACGACTTCAGCGCGACACCTTGACATTGATTCGCTGATTCGCTGATTCGCCAAAATGCCCCGCCCCCGCGGGGCTTTTTTTCGCCCCTATCATCCGGTTCATGCCCACGCCCCAGCCCACGCCCCAGCCCACACCCACCACCCACCTGCTCTACCTGCACGGTTTTCGCTCCTCGCCGCAATCGGCCAAGGCGCGCCTGCTGGCGCAGCACATGGCCACGCAGCACCCCGCTGTGCACTGGTGGTGCCCGCAGTTGCCGCCCTCACCGCGCGAAGCGGTGACGCTGTTGCTGCAGGGCAGCAAAGACTGGCCGCGCGCGTCGATGGCGGTGGTCGGCTCCTCGCTGGGGGGCTTCTATGCCACTTGGCTCGCCGAACAATCGGGCTGCCAGGCGGTACTGCTGAACCCGGCGGTGAACCCGGCACGGGACCTGGAAAAATACATTGGCGAGCAAACCTGCTGGCAGGACCCCCAGGAGCGCTTCTTCTTCAAGCCTGAGTTTGTGCAGGAGTTGCGCGACTTGACCTGCGGGCCACTGACGCGACCCGAACGCTATCTGGCCATCATTGCCAAGGGCGATGAACTGCTGGACTGGCGCGAGTCCCATGGCCGCTACGCGGGCGCCCAGCTCCGCCTGCTGGAAGGCAGCGACCACGGCATCACGGACTTTGACCTGCAGCTGCCGCCGATGATGGAATTCTTGGGCCTCCAGTGAGCCGAAGAACGGGGTCGCCACAGCGACTCCCTGTTTTGCTGGGACAATGCCGCCTATGTTTTTACTCTTTGAAGAAGCCGGAAAATTTATGGCCGGTCGGGTGCTGTCTGAGGCAGAGACCTCTGCGCAGGTGGAATTGGACAGCGGCAAGCGGGTCAAGGTAAAAGCCGCCAACTTCTTGATCAAATTCGAGAAACCGACGCCGGCGCAGTTTGTGCTGGAGGCGCAGGCGCTGAGCCAGACGATCGAACTGGAGATGGCCTGGGAGTTCGCGCCGGACGAAGAATTCGGTTTTGCCGACCTGGCGCGCGACTATTTTTCACTGCAAGCCACCTTAAGCGAACAAGCCGGCATGCTGGTGCGCCTGTTCGAGGCGCCGCATTACTTTCGCCGCGCCGGCAAGGGGCGCTTTCGCAAGGCGCCAGCCGACATCATCGCGCTGGCGCTGGCAGGGATCGAGAAGAAGAAGCTGATCGCGCAGCAGACCGAGCAGTGGGTGGCCGAGTTGAGCCAGGGACTGTGCCCGCAACCGATCCGCGACCAGCTCTACAAAATCCTGTTCAAGCCCGACAAGAACGCACCCGAGTACAAGGCCGTGGTCGAGGCCTCGCGCGCCACCCATCTGGGGCCGCTGGAGCTCTTGATCAAAGCCGGCGCCATTGATTCACCCTACCAGTTCCACTGGAAGCGCTTCCTGCTGGAGAACTTCCCCAAGGGCACGGGCTTTGCCAAGGTCGACGCCCCGCTCATCAAGGACGAATTACCCCTGTCTACGGCGCGCGCGTTCTCCATTGATGACTCGGCCACCACCGAGATTGACGATGCGCTGTCGGTGCAGGGCCTGGGCAGCGGCACCGTGCGCCTGGGCATCCACATTGCGGCGCCCGGCCTGGCATTCCAGCCCGGCAGCGCTATTGACCAACTGGGCCGCAACCGCCTGTCCACCGTCTACATGCCGGGCCACAAGATCACCATGCTGCCCGACGAGGTGGTGCAGAACTACACCTTGACGGAGGGGCGCGACTGCCCGGCGGTGTCGCTGTATGTCACGCTGGACGAAGCCACGCTGGAGATCAAGAGCACCGAGACCCAGCTGGAGCGGGTGCACATTGGCGCCAACCTGCGGCATGACCAGTTAGATGCCATCGTCACCACCGAGTGGCTGGAAAACCCTGATTTTTTACATCAAATCGACCCCCAGCCCTTACAGAATAAGCGTGAGCAGCTCTCATTTTTATACCGTCTGGCGAATGACCTGAAAGCCAAACGCGAAGTGGTGCGCGGCAAACCCGAGAACTTCAACCGGCCCGATTACAACTTCAAGCTGATCGCCGCCGGGCCGCCCCAAGGCGATCAAGCCCCCTCGGGGGGCAGCGAAGCACACGCAGTGGCGAGCGTGGGGGCAACCTACTTCGGAAATGACGGTGCTGAGCCCACCGGCAACGAAGAGGTTCAGATCAGCACGCGCCAGCGCGGCGCGCCGCTGGATTTGATCGTCTCCGAGGCCATGATTCTGGCCAACAGCACCTGGGGCAGCTGGATGGCCGAGCTGGGGGTTCCCGGCATTTACCGCAGCCAGGCCTCGATGCTGCCGGGTGTGAAGGTGCGCATGGGCACGCGCGCCCTGCCGCATGCCGGCCTGGGTGTCAAAAGCTACGCTTGGAGCAGCTCGCCGCTACGCCGTTACACCGACCTGGTGAACCAGTGGCAAATCATTGCCTGCGCGCGTCACGGCAAGACCGCCGCGCTGGTGGCGCCGTTCAAGCCCAAAGATGCCGAGCTGTTCTCGATCATTTCCAGCTTTGATGCCGCTTACTTCGCCTACAACGATTATCAGCGCGCCATTGAGCGTTTCTGGACGCTGAAATACGTGCAGCAACAGGGCATCACCGAGATTGAGGCCACGCTGTTCAAGGACAACCTGGTGCGCGCCGACGAGCTGCCGCTGGTGCTGCCGGTCATGGGTGCGCAGGGCTTGCCGCGTGGCGCCCGCGTGCGCGTCAAGCTCGGCGATATCGACGAGGTGTCGCTGGACATTCATGGCACGGTGATCGAGCGGATCGATGTGGCGGCCGAGGCCGGCGCAGTGCCTGCCGAGGGCGACGAAGCGGGTTACGAAGACGATGACAGCCTGGTGGCCGGCCCGATCGCGATTGCCGTTGACCTGAGCGAGCCGGCCGCCGACAACCTTGAAAACGGCAGCAACCCGGCCCCAACCGCCGCCGACCACCCTGCCCCGTGAAGCTGTCCGCCTTCAGCCCGCTGCAACTGGCGCTTGGCGCCTCAATTGCCGTCCACGCGGCGCTCTTGACGGTGCGCTTTGTGGACCCGGAGGCCTTCAACCGCGTGTTCGAGGACACGCCGTTGGAAGTCATTTTGGTGAATTCCCATACCCAGGAGCGCCCCGAGAAGGCACGCGCGATTGCCCAAGCCAACATGGCCGGTGGCGGCGACGCCGAGCGCGGCCGCGCCACCAGCCCGCTGCCACCGGCGCTGATCTCCGAACTGGGGGACGACGCCGAAGAACAAGCGCAGCGCCAGGTACAGGACCTGCAGGAACAACAAACGCTGCTGCTGGCCCAGGTCAAGCACTTGCTGGCGGCCCTGCCACCCGCTGATCCGCGCCAGGCCAGCACCTCGCCCGAGCGCGCCGAGCGCGAACAGAAACGCCGCCAGCTGATCAAGCTGCTGGCCGAGATTGAGCGGCGTATCAACCAGGAAAATGCCCGCCCCAAAAAACGCTACATCAGCCCAGCCACGCGCGAGGCGGTGTACGCCATCTATTACGACCACCTGCGCCGCGCCATCGAAGACAAGGGCACGCAGAACTTCCCCGAACTGGCGGGCAAGAAGCTGTATGGCGAGCTGGTGATGTCGGTCACCGTGAACTTTGACGGGCAGATTCTGACCACCCGGATCGAGCAAAGCTCGGGCAACCGCACGCTGGACCGGCGCGCCGAAGCCATTACCCGCAGTGCGGCACCGTTTGGCCCATTTTCTGCCGCCATGCGGCGCCGAGCCGACCAGATCGTGGTGATCTCAGCCTTCAAGTTCACGCGCGAAGAAACGCTGGAAACGCGGCTCACGTCCCAATAAATCCCAATCAACTCACTCCACAGGTCAAACAAGTCAACGATGTCGCCCGATCTTTACTGCGTCATGGGCAACCCGATCGCCCACAGCCGCTCACCCTGGATTCATGCCCGTTTTGCCGAACTGACCGGCCAAGCCCTGCACTACGGCAAGCGCCACATTGAACTGGGCGGCTTTGCGCAGGCGGTGAAGACTTTCATCGCCGAGGGCGGGCGCGGCTGCAACGTCACGGTACCGTTCAAGTTTGAAGCCGCCGCGCTGGCCACCCAGACCAGCGAACGCGCTCTATTGGCGCAGGCGGCCAATACCCTGAGCTTCAGTGCGGGTGAAATCCTGGCAGACAACACCGATGGCGCCGGGCTGGTCGACGACATCCAACAGGGCGCCGAGCTGGACCTGCAGGGCCGCCGTGTGCTCCTGATCGGTGCTGGGGGTGCCGCGGCGGGCGTGCTCGGGCCCCTGATCCTGGCGCACCCGGCCAGCATCACCGTGGCGAACCGCACGCTTGACAAAGCCGACGCGCTGGTCCAACGTCATTCGGCGTTGGCTGCGCTACAAAATACAGAGCTGCTCGCGCACGGCCTGCAAGGGCTTGAGGGCAAATTTGACGTGGTCATCAACGCCAGCACCAGCAGCCTGGGCGGCGCCGCGGTGCCGGTACCTGGCAGCACCCTCAAACCCGGCGCCCTCGCTTACGACATGATGTACGGCCCCCCCGCGCAGGGCTTTTTGACCTGGGCGCGTGAACACGGCGCGCTGGGCCGTGACGGCCTGGGCATGCTGGTAAGCCAAGCGGCCGAGGCCTTTTTGATCTGGCGCGGCGTGCGCCCGC
>NZ_JAAFHA010000065.1 GCF_010365055.1 Rhodoferax sp. | reverse complement strand
CCGGCGGGGCGAGAGAGGGCGGGGGGAGTGAGTGGGGAAAAAATAACTGAGGAAAGCAGCGTCCGAGAAGCCACGGTGACAGCATAAAGCCCAACAACCAACAATGAATTAAATAACTTCTCACGCAAGCTGGACGTGGGCTAAAGCCTGATTCACTCCAAACCCAACTCCTGAATCTTGCGCGTGATGGTGTTGCGGCCGATGCCCAGCTTTTGGGCCGCCTCGATGCGCCGTCCCCGGGTTGTCGCCAGCGCGGCCTCAATCAGGCGCGCCTCAAAGCGACGCGTCAGCGCGTCCCACACATCGTTGCGACCACTGGCCAGCAAAGCCATTGCTTCGGCCGCAAGACCGAGTTCCCAGGCTGATTCGATCACTTCACCCGTGCCGCCGGGCTGCGGCGGCGCCATGGCAGCGGATGCGTCGGCTGGCGCCGGCCCTGGGCTTGCCGTGGCCGATGCCAGCGCTGACTCGGGCACGTCGGGTGGCGGGGCAGGGGGCATCGGATTTGCGGACGTGGACATGTTGGCGGGCGCCTGACCCGCACCTGCGGTGATCACCCCCACTTCCGGCGGCAAGTCCTTCGGTTCGATCACCTGCGCGGGCGCCATCACGGTCAGCCAGTGACAGATGTTTTCGAGTTGCCGCACGTTGCCCGGAAAGGCAAAGTTGCCGAGCCAGGCCAGTGCCGCTTCTGAAATTCTCTTGGGCTCGACACCCAGCTGCGCGGCGCTTTGCTGCAAAAAGTGGCGCGTCAGTACGGCAATGTCCTCCTTGCGCTCGCGCAAAGCCGGCAGGCGCAGGCGGATGACATTGATGCGGTGAAACAAGTCCTCGCGAAAGGCACCCTCTTTGACCCGCTGCTCCAGGTCCTGATGCGTGGCGGCAATGACCCGCACATTGGTTTTGACGGCGCTGTGGCCCCCCACGCGGTAAAAGTGGCCGTCGCTCAGGACGCGCAAAAGTCGAGTTTGCAGGTCGAACGGCATGTCGCCGATTTCGTCCAGAAACAGCGTGCCGCCATCGGCCTGCTCAAAGCGGCCGCGGCGCATGGCCTGCGCGCCGGTGAAGGCGCCGCGCTCATGGCCGAACAGCTCGGACTCGAGCAAGTCTTTGGGAATGGCCGCGGTGTTGATCGCCACAAACGGCCCCTTGGCGCGGGGTGAGTGCTTGTGCAGCGCCCGCGCCACCAGTTCCTTGCCCGAACCGGACTCGCCGGTGATCAGGACCGTGACGTTGCTCTGGCTCAAGCGGCCAATGGCGCGAAACACATCCTGCATGGCCGGCGCCTGACCCAGCATCTCGGGCGCGTCGGTGGTGAGTTCTTGCGCCACCTCTTCGCGCTGGCTTTCTTCGACCGCGCGGCGAATCAGTTCCACCGCCTTGGGCACGTCAAAGGGCTTGGGCAGGTACTCAAACGCGCCGCCCTGAAAGGCCGACACCGCGCTGTCCAGGTCAGAGTACGCGGTCATGATGATCACCGGCAGCGCCGGGTATTTTTCCTTGACCTTTTCAAGTAGATCCAAACCCGAGCCGCCTGGCATGCGAATGTCGCTCACCAACACGCGCGGCGCGCTGTTGTCGTTGCAGTCATTGAGCGCGGCCAGTACCTCGCGCGCACTGGTGAAACTGCGCGTGGGCAGGTCTTCTCGCAGCAGCGCCTTCTCCAGCACGAAGCGGATGGACTGGTCATCATCTACGATCCAAATCGGCTTCATAAGCGGGTTTACCTCAGGTCAATGGCCAAGTGGCTGGAGCGGTTAAGGAAGAGGAATCAATATCTTGAAATCCGTGCAGCCTGGCACACTGTCGCACTCGATCAAACCGTGGTGTTGCTGGACAAAAGTTTGCGCCAATGTCAGTCCCAGCCCCGAACCGCCTTCCCGTCCCGACACCAGCGGATAGAAAATGCGGTCTTTGATCGAGTCTGGTACACCAGGCCCGTTGTCAATCACATGCAATTCCAGTGCCAACCGGTAGCGCTGTTTGCCAAAAGTGACCTGGCGCGCAATTCGGGTTCTAAAAGTCAGGCGGGCGCTGCCTTGTGCGATCTGCGCGGCCAGCGCCTGGCAGGCGTTGTGCGCAATATTGAGGACGGTCTGGATGAGTTGCTCGCGGTCACCGCGAAACTCCGGAATCGAGGTGTCGAAGTCGCGCACTACCTGCAGTCCCCTGGGGAATTCGGCTGACAGCAGCAGGCGCACATGCTCGCAGACCTCATGGATGTTGACGTCCCCCACCAAGTGCGGGCGCCGGTGCGGTGCCAACAGCCGGTCCACCAAGGTCTGCAGACGATCTGCCTCACGGATGATGACCTGCGTGTACTCGGTGAGTTCAGTGGAGTCCATTTCGAGCTCCAGCAACTGCGCCGCGCCGCGAATGCCGCCCAGCGGGTTCTTGATCTCGTGGGCCAGATTGCGAATCAGCTCCTTGTTGGCTTGCGCCTGCTCGGCCAGGCGCTCCTCCCGGTCCTGCCGTGCCTGCTGTTCCAGCGGCAGCAGCTCGACCACCATTTCATCGGCTGTTTCAGTCTGGGTCACGATCACATGCACCGGCAGCGGCTCATGGTTCACCCGTTTCAGCCAGGTGTCATAACGCAAGGCGGCAAATTCATTGTTATCAGCGCTTTGCAGGGCGTCGTGCAGCCGTTTTGGCTCGGTAAAGCTGTCGGGCAGACTTGAGCCCACAATCGTGCGGCGCGACATGCCACGGGCATCTTCCAGTGCGGCATTGGCGAAAAGGACGGTGCCGTTGCTGTGCACCACGGCCACCAGGGTGGCGAGCAGGTCAAACGACTGGAAGCGCAGCGTTGCCGTGGCGCTGGGCGCCACGCAAGTGGCGGTCGGGGTGGAATCGGATAAGTTCAAGCGGCCTATTTTGCCGCAGGCGCGGTCGACGGCCCGCCGAGTCGCCCAAGTTCACGGCGAATGCCGGCGATGTCGCTTTCGTTGCGGGCCAGGCTGGCCTTGAGTTCAGCCACCCTGTCCAGGTACTTCTGGTAATTGCGCGCCTCGCTGCCCTGCTTTTCCGGCTCACCGTTGTTGTATTCCCTCAGCAACTCTTCCTGGCGCGCTTGGGCTTTTTTCAACTCCAGTTCAAGAATCTGGCGGGAATCCGAGTCACGCGACCGTTGATCGGCGCCATTGACCCGCTGGTCAGGCGCAGATGCGGTTTGTACCCCGGCCGCTGGCGATTTCGGCTTGGAGGCGCTCGGCCGAGTGCCCTGCACCACGGTCACGTTGCCGCCCTCCATCAGCTTGCAGCCTTTTGTTTTGGCGTCAGGCACCGTGTTGGTGTACTCGTTGCCGCAGCGGTAAATGCGTTCTTGCGCAAAACTGGTGGGCACAAAAACGCCAGCGGCCACGGGAATCAGCAAGGAAATCAATTGAAGAAGGTTCATAAGTTTTCCACGCTAGAAAGAAACAGGCATGGATGAAGTGGTCAGTATGCGTCAGTTACTACTGCTGTGAAGAAAGTTCAAGCCGCACAAATGGAAAAGGACGGCGATTGCCGTCCTTTTTGGCCACAAAGTGTAACGTTTACAGCGAATAGTACATGTCGAACTCGATCGGGTGCGTCGCCATGCGCAGGCGCGTGACCTCGCCCATCTTGAGTTCAATGTAGGCATCGAGCAGGCTGTCACTGAAGACGCCGCCCTTGGTCAGGAAGCTGCGGTCCGCATCGAGGCAGTCCAGCGCCTGGTCCAGGCTGTGGCACACCGTCGGAATCTTGGCGTTTTCTTCGGGCGGCAGATGGTACAGGTCCTTGGTGGCGGCTTCGCCCGGGTGGATCTTGTTTTCCACGCCATCCAGACCAGCCATCATAAGGGCCGAGAAGCCCAGGTACGGGTTCATCAGCGGATCAGGAAAGCGTGCCTCGATGCGCCGACCCTTGGGGTTGGCGACATAGGGAATACGGATCGACGCCGAGCGGTTCTTGGCCGAATAAGCCAGCTTCACGGGAGCCTCAAAGCCGGGAACCAGACGCTTGTAGCTGTTGGTGCCGGGGTTGGTGATGGCGTTCAGAGCCCGCGCGTGCTTGATGATGCCGCCAATGTAGTACAGCGCGAAGTCAGACAGGCCCGCATAGCCGTCGCCGGCAAACAGGTTCTTGCCGTCTTTCCAGATCGACTGGTGCACGTGCATGCCTGAGCCGTTGTCGCCGACGATCGGTTTGGGCATGAAGGTGGCGGTCTTGCCATAGGCATTGGCCACGTTTTGCACCACGTACTTCAGGACCTGGGTCCAGTCGGCGCGCTGCACCAGTGTGCTGAACTTGGTGCCAATCTCGCATTGGCCCGGGGCTGCCACTTCATGGTGGAACACCTCGACCGGAATGCCCAGCGATTCAAGGATCAGCGACATTTCAGCGCGCATATCTTGCGTGCTGTCCACCGGGGGCACCGGAAAGTAGCCGCCCTTGGTGGTGGGACGGTGGCCGCGGTTGCCGCCTTCGATCTTTTTGCCCGAATTCCAGGGCGCTTCGTAGTCGTCGATCTTGAAGAAGGTGCCCGACATGTCGGTGTTCCAGCGCACATCGTCAAACAGGAAAAATTCCGGTTCCGGGCCGAAGAAGGCGGTGTCGCCCATGCCCGAGGCCTTCAGGTAGGCTTCGGCTCGATGAGCGACCGAGCGCGGATCGCGGTCATAGGCTTTGCCGTCACTGGGCTCGACCACGTCGCAACTCAGGAACATCGTCGTTTCTTCAAAGAAAGGGTCAATGTTGGCGGTGTTGGGGTCGGGCATGAGCTGCATGTCGGAGGCTTCGATGCCTTTCCAGCCAGCGACCGATGAGCCGTCAAAGGCATGGCCTTCGCTGAACTTGTCTTCATTGAAATGTGACACCGGCACGGTCACGTGCTGTTCTTTGCCCCGGGTATCGGTGAAGCGGAAGTCAACGAACTTGACTTCGTTGTCTTTCACCATGTTCATGACGTTTGCGACGGTTTTGGCCATCAAATACTCCTGGTTGAATCGTTGTTGAAAAGTGTATGGTTCGCTGTCATGCAGGTTTTGTGCCAGCTGCGACATTGCGCCCCGAATGTCCGACGCAACATTTTGCCCTGACTTTCAGTCCTTGCTGAACTCATCAAAGAAACATCACACCATGTTCATGATTTTTCGCACTAATTAAGTGCATTTCGGTGAGCTCGGAATTGTGTGAATTATTTCTGCACCAGTTCAGGGCCAAGCTTGGCATTCAAATGGTGCAGGCCATCCAGCAAATCAGCAAAGGCCAGGCTCACCCGTAACGGCTCGCCCTTGACCCCCAGTTCGATGTGACGACCGTACGCAGGATGATCCACGCTCGGCAGGCTGAACACCTTGACGCCGACGTGTCGCCGCTCAATGTCCTGCATCAGCGGTGTCAGGGTCGCTTCCATGGCGCCAAAGACAATGACCGACTGCTCAATCCATGCGGCAATTTGATGCAGCTGTGGGTAATGGGTGTCGAGCACCCATTCGATCATCGGCCAGGCCATGACCGGAAAACCGGGCACGAAGTGGACTGAACCACAACTGAAACCGGCAACGCGGTTGTAGGGGTTGGGAATGAGTTGCGCGCCCACCGGAAACATGGCCATGTTGAGACGGTGCAGGTTGTCCGGGTGATCGGGCTCAAAGACGCTGCCCTGTTCCTTCGCCAGGTCCTGCATGCGCTGGCGGATCAGCTCGGCCGCTTCGGGGTGCAGCGCCAGTTCCAATCCGAGTGCCTTGGCTGCGCACTGGCGCGTGTGGTCGTCGGGGGTGGCGCCAATGCCGCCGGTTGAAAAAACGATATCACCCGAGGCAAAGGCCCGCGTCAAGGTGGCCGTGATTCGCTCGGGCGAGTCACCGACGTACTCGGCGTAGTCCAGCGCCAGGCCGCGCGTCTTGAGCAACGCGATGACCTTGGGCAGGTGCTTGTCTTCACGCTTGCCTGACAAGATTTCATCGCCAATGATGATCAGGCCGAAACGAGGTGTGGCCTCAGCGGGAGGTGTCGGTGTTGGCAGTGGGTTCATGCGGCAATGTTAGCGCCTGAACGTCAATCGTTGTGTCACCTGCGAAGGGCGCGGCGGTGACGGGGGCCGCCTGGACAGTCTCGGCGCGCAAGGCCTGCAACGCCGCCAGGCTGTAATGGGCAAACCAGAGCGACGACAGCGCAAAGATCAGCGTGTAAAGCCAGATCGCCACGGGCACCAGAATCACAAACGCCGCAGCGAACAAGGCGCCTGAAGCCCACAACACGCTGGGTGCGGCGCCCAGGTAGCCGCAAAAAATACCGATGCCCAACAACCAGCCGCGATGGCGCCGAAAGATCTCGCGCCGCTCCTCGACACTGGCGTGCTCGGCCAGCGCATCAAAAGCCATCACGCGGTAGGTCAGCCAGCCCCAGATCAGTGGCGGCAGCACCAAAATCAAGGGCGGAATGAACCACAGCGGCAGTGACACCAGCAGGGCGATGACGGCCAAACCGGTCGAGCCCAGGGACCACAGCAGACTGAGCACAAAAGAGCCGCCGTGCTTGCGCTCCAGCTGTGGGAAACGCCGCGTTGCCACCAGCCGGGTCAGCACCGGCGTCATCAAGAGCGCAACAGTCAGCAAGGACAGCAGCACCAGCAGGGGTGTGACGGCAAAAATCACAATCAAAGGCGCCAGCGCCAGCTTGAAGCTACCAAAGCCCACGCTCTGCAGCCAATTCGAGACCGTGTTGACGAGGGTGGACGCTTCAAGCGCCGTGCGCACCCATTCCACGGTGCTGTCCCAAAAATAATAGCCCAGTGCCCAGGCCAGCGCGACCATCAACGCCAGCGGCAAGAGCGACAGCAGCATCACACGCGGGCGCAGGCAATAGGCAACGGCGCGCCAGAAGGCATCAAGAAAAAGGTTCATGGAACCAGCATACCTGTTTGGGAAGCATCAACCCTTGAGGCTGGCCAGATCAACCGCACTCAACCAGCGCCATTGTCCCGGCGCCAGATCATCGGGCAAACGCAAGCCGCCAATTTGCGAGCGGTGCAAGGCTTCCACCCGGTTGCTGACCGCCGCCACCATGCGTTTGACCTGGTGGTACTTGCCCTCGGTCAGGGTCAGGCGAAGGTGGTGGCTTGACACCGCCTCGCTTGCTGCGGCGCGCACCGGTTTGGGGTCGTCGTCGAGCACCACTCCGGCCAGCAGCCGGGCCACCTGGGTGTCGTCGAGCGGGTGTTTGACCGTGACTTCGTAGACCTTGGGCACGTGGTGGCGTGGTGAGTTCATGCGGTGGATGAACTGGCCATCGTCGGTCAGCAGCAGCAAGCCGGTGGTGTCCTGGTCCAGCCGACCTACCGCCTGCACGCCTTGCACCGCACCCTTTTGCGGGCGCAGCCGCAGGGCAGATGGCAGCAGGGTGTAGATGCTGGGATAGGTGGAGGGCTTTTGGGAGCACTCGGTGCCGGTCGGCTTGTTCAGCATGACGTAGGCCTTTTCATGGTAGGTCCAGTCCACCCCCTGAACCCGAAAACGCAAACCCTCTGCATCTAATTCAATAGCTGCCTGCGTATATAGGACGGGGGCTAGCGCCTGATTTGACTCATAAACTTGCACGAGACCCTGCTGGATCAGACCGGCACAGATGCGCCGTGTGCCAAAGCCCTGGGAATAAAGAATGTCTTGTAGCTGCATGGCCCGAGTATCGCAAAGCCGGCTCTGGCCGCGCACGGCCGCGCCAGTGCGAACGGCTCGTTCAGATCAGCCGCGCCGCTTCGCGTGCCGCCACCAGGCCCTCGTCCGTGGGCACCACCCAGACCTGGACCCGGCTCTGGGGCGCATGGATCGCCAGCACCTCGTTGCCGGTGGCCTGGCTGTTGAGTTGCGGGTCAATCACTACCCCCAGCCAAGCCAGTCGCTGGCCCATCTGCGCGCGCAACTCGGTGTCATGCTCGCCAATGCCGCCGCTGAAGGCCAGCAGATCGAGGCCGTCCAGACAGGCGACCATGGCGCCGGCTTCGCGCACCAGGCGGTAGGTGAACAGATCAATCGCCGCCTGGGCTGGCGCGCTGCCATTGGCGCGCAGGGTTCGCATGTCGGCGCTTAGCCCTGAGACGCCGAGCAGGCCGCTTTGCTTGTAGAGCAGGGTTTCCAGCTGGTCGTGGTCCCAGCCTTGCTCCATCAGGTACAAGAGCACGCCGGGGTCAATGGAGCCGGTGCGGGTGCCCATCATCAGGCCGTCGAGTGCTGAAAAGCCCATGCTGGTGGAGCAACTGAGGCCGCCGCGTGCCGCGCACAGGCTGGCGCCGTTACCCAGATGCGCCATCAGCACGCGGCCCCTGGCCTGCTCGCTGCGTTCCAGCAGCACGCTCATGACGTACTGGTAGGACAGGCCGTGAAAACCGTAGCGGCGCACGCCTTTCGCTGTCAGCGCCTGCGGCAGGGCAAAGGTGGAGTCGACCTCGGGCAGCGTGGCGTGAAAGGCTGTGTCAAAGCAGGCGATCTGCGGCAGCTCGGGAAACGCTTTTTGAAAGGCGCGAATGCCTTGCAGGTTTTGCGGCTGGTGCAGCGGTGCCAGCGAGGTCAGGCGGATCAGCTCGGTCATGATGACTTCGGTGACGATGACGCTGGCCGACAGGGTGCGCCCGCCGTGTACCACGCGGTGCGCAATGGCTTCGATCGCGGGAATGGCAGGGTCGGCCCGCAGCAGTTCGCCCAGGTTGTGCAGCGCTTGCTCAAAGGGATCGGCGGCGCGCTCCAGTTGCCGATGCTGGGCTTGACCGCAGAAACTCCAGTCCAGCACCGGCGCGCCGCCGGGCTCCAGGCCCTGGATGCTGCCGGTCAGGACGCTGGCCTGCACTTGCCCGCTTTGCAGCGGGTGCAGGGAAAACTTGAGCGTGGACGAGCCCGCGTTGACGGAGAGGATGGCCATGGGGTGAGTTCCTTAAAGAATGGGGTTGGAGGGGTTGCGCCGCGCGCTGCTGGCTGCCAATTGCGCCAGCAGGCTTGAGGCCACCCGGTTCATGGGGCCGTCGGCGCGGCTGGTCAGGGCGATCGGCACGCGCGCGCCCAGCACCAGGCCCGAGCCGGAGGCGCCGGCCAGGTATTCCAGTTGCTTGGCCAGCATATTGCCGGACTCCAGGTCGGGCACGGCCATGATGTCGGCCTGTCCGGCCACCGGCGAGTCAATGTTCTTGATCTGCGCCGCGTGGGCGGAAATGGCGTTGTCAAAGGCCAGCGGGCCGTCCAGCACGCCGCCGGTGATCTGGCCGCGATCGGCCATCTTGCACAGAGCCGCGGCGTCCAGTGTGGACGGGATGTTGGCGTTGACGGTTTCCACCGCTGACAGGATAGCGACCTTGGGCACGGCCACACCCATGATGCGGGCAAAGTCGATCGCGTTTTGAATGATGTCCATCTTCTCCGCCAAGGTGGGGCGGATGTTGAGCGCCGCATCGGTGATCAGCAGTGGCTTGGCGTACAGCGGGATGTCAAAGCGAAACACATGCGACATGCGCCGCCCGGTGCGCAGCTCGGGGCGCGCCAGCACGGCCTTGATCAGCTCGTCGGTGTGCAGGGCCCCCTTCATCAGCACCTCGACCTCACCCCTGGCGGCCATCGCGGCGCCCATGTCGGCGGCCGCATGGCTGTGTTCTACCGCGACGATCTGGGCATCACCCAGGTCAATGCCTGCCTCTTCGGCCACGCGGCGAATGCGCAGCTCGGGGCCAATGAGCACCGGCACGATCAGGCCGTAGCGGGCCGAGTCCATGGCGCCGCTGAGCGAGCCCGCATCGCACGGATGCACCACGGCACAGCGCACCGCCGGCAGGCCCTTGCCCAGTGCCAACAGTTCATTGAATCGCGCTTGCGGGTCATACAACTGGATTTGCGGAATATTCACGCGCGGCAGGCGCACCTTTTTGGTGGGGGCCAGCACCCGCGCCGTGCCATACAGCACGCGCACGCCTTTTTGGTTCAGCACCTGGCAATCGAGTTCGACGCTCTTGTTCAGGTCATTCTTGCTCACCACCTTGACCATCACCGTGAGCGTGTCGCCCACCCGCACCGGCTTGGCAAAGTGCAATACCTGCTCTTGGTAGATCGTGCCCGGGCCCGGAAACTGGGTGCCGAGCAAGGCCGAGATCAAGGCGCCGCCCCACATGCCGTGCGCCACCACGCCCTGCAACAAGGTGTCGTTGGCGTAGTCGCTGTTCAGGTGCGCCGGGTTGGTGTCGCCCGACACGGCGGCAAAAGCCTGGATGTCGGCGAGCGTCAGGGTGCGCAGCAGGCGCGCACTTTGGCCCAGGGCGATCTCGTCAAAGGTGACGTTTTCGATCAAATCAGGGTGCGTTGAAAAATTCATGGCTGGCTTGGCAGTGGCAGGGTAAATGCGAACGGGTCATCAGGAACAGGCAGGGTAAGGCACGCCAAGGCGTGAGCGCTGGGCGGGCCGAGGGGTCTCAGGTATTAAAGAGGCGGTCCAGGTCGATGCCGTCAACGCCGGGCTTGAAGCCCTTGCGTTCCAGCTGCTGCTCGGCCTCGATCATGATCTGGTGCGTGACGGTGACGCCGGCATCGTCGACATAGCGCTTTTCAACCTCGTAGCGCATGACCAGCAGGCCGCGCAACTCCTGGCGCTGGTGCGCCACGCGGCACTCCGGGCCGACGTGGGCGTGCCCGCCCTCATGAGGAGCCGCGCTGACACGGCGCTCATGCAGCACCGTTGTGTCATGTTCTTCGCTCATCAAGCCGGCCACCTCGCCTTCGTTGTCAAGCGCTACGCCCAAGGCAATGGCCAGGCGAGCGATGCGCATGTTCAGGGTCGCCATGGCCGCTTCCATCTGATGCCGGCGATCAGCGTGCAGTTCGTCCTGGGGGGGCAGATCAATCGGCATAACGCACCATCACGTAGTCGCCGGGCGCGTCGCCCAGTACGGTCTTGGCATCAATGCCTGGCGCTGGCACGGGCTTGCCCGAGCGTTCACGCAACCACTGGTGCATGGCCTCCCACCAAGAGCCCTCGACCACAGGCGCCTGCGTAGCCCAGGTGTCAGGATCAACCCAGGCATGGCCTTTTTCCGCGCTGTCGATCTGGTAGCTGCGGCCGCGGTGCCCGGGCTCGGACACGATGCCCGCGTTGTGGCCGCCCGCCGCCAGAATGAAGGTGGTCTGGGTGTCGGTGAGCAAATGAATCTTGTAGACCGACTGCCAGGGCGACACGTGGTCGCGCGTGGTGCCTACCAGCAGCCGCGGCGCGCGGATGTCCATCAGGGCGACGCCGACCCCGGCCACTCGGTAGTTGCCGGTGGCCAGCGCGTTGTTGAGAAACAGTGATGACAAGTATTCGTTGTGCATACGCTCGGGCAGGCGCGTGACGTCCGCATTCCAGCTCATCATGTCGTTGCCGACCTCGTCCTGGCCCATCAGGTAGCGCCGGGTGCTGCGGGACCAGACCAGGTCGCGCGAATTCAAAAACTGGAACGAGCCGGCCATTTGCTTGCCAGACAGGTAACCGGTGCGCGCCATCGACTCGCGCAAGGTTTTCAACTGGGCGTCGTCGATGAACACGCCCAACTCTCCCGGTTCACTGAAGTCAGTTTGCGCCGCCAGCAGCGTGACGCTGGCCAGTTCGGGCAGGGCGTCGAGTGCGACGGCATCGTCGTGGCGACGGTGTTGGTCTTTGCTCTGGCCACGCCGGTGCGACTGCGGCTGGCGCCGGCCCAGTGCCGCCGCCACAATTGCCAGAAAGGTGCCGCCCAGGCAATAGCCCACGGCATGAATCCGGGGTGCGCCGGTGCGCGACTTCACCGCTGCCATGGCGTCCATCACACCCAGCTGCAAATAGTCTTGCATGCCCAGTTCGCGGTCGGACGCGTCCGGGTTGCGCCACGAGATCATGAACACCGTGTGTCCCTGCCCGACCAGATAACGCACCATGGAATTGGCAGGCGACAAGTCCAGGATGTAGTACTTCATGATGCATGACGGCACGATCAACAGCGGCTGCGGGTACACGGTCGCCGTCGTGGGCGTGTACTGGATCAGCTCAATCAGCTTGTTGCGAAACACCACCTTGCCCGGTGTGATGGCGACGTCCTGGCCGACCTTGAACGCCAGCGGCTTGAGGCGGCCGCTGGCCGCCATGCCTTTTTGTTGCTGTCGGTCCAGCAAGTCCAGGGCCAAATGCTGATAGCCCTTGAGCCAGCTTTGTCCCAGCGATTCATGCCCCTTTTTGATCGCCTCGGGGTTGGTCAGGAGCCAGTTGGAGGGCGACAGCGCATCGAGCGCCTGCCGGGTGAAAAAGTCAACCACATGACGGTGGTGGCTCGACACCCCTTCAACCTGGGCGGCCTCGTGCCACCAGGCATGGGTGGCTTGGAAGCTTTCCTTCAGCACACTGAAGGGCCACTGGCGCCAAGCCGGATCATTGAAGCGCGGATCGTCAACTGGTGTTGGATGAGATTCGGTCTCGGCAGCGAGTGGGCGCTGCAACGGGCTACCGATGACCTTTTGCGACAGGGCCAGTGCCCGCTGCGCCAACAGCATCTGCTGCCCCGGTGAGGACGCCAGCTGCATAGCCCAATCGGCATAAGCCAAGGCCAGAGAAATCGGTGACAAGCCGAGGTTGACCTTGGCCAGTTGGGAACGCAATGCCTCGTCGAGCGCGCGCGCTGCAGCCAATTGCCGTTCAGAAGGCGGCGGGAGTGAGATCGCTCGTTTCATGACAGCCCCTGGATTCCGTAAAATTTGATTTTGCATTATGCAGGGTAAACCCTGATTTCGGCGATCGAGAAGGGGTGAAAAGTTAGAGACCTTCTTCCTAATCGATGGCCTGGCGCTTGCCCTGTGCCATGCGCTCCTGCTGGCAATCAGCCACGTTAGATCGTCAATAACATCAATCACTAATTGATAGCAACTAACGCTTATTACACATGGGCTGCAGGCTATTTCATTATAAATTTGAGCCATCTCTGGTGTAGTGCTCCGAAAGTAGGCTCCAAACGCAGCCAGCGGCAGCGGCAGCGGCCGACTGACCAGGTAGCCTCAGCATCAGTCGTCACCCCTGCCTCAGTCATCGAGATCAGGCGCGAATTGGAGATAGCCACCCGGTGGGTGTAGCGCGACAAGGAAGCCAGCACCGCCGCCGGACCAGCAAAAGGACGTTTGGCATACACCATCCTTGTGCGTTTAGTTTGCCATCGTCACAAAGCAAAAAAGGCCCGCACTGCCATCAGCAGCCGGGCCCCTTGTGAGAGTAGGTTTACTTGGAAAGGTCGATGGCGTACACGCCCTGGCCCTTGCCGCTGCCGTCGTCGCTGCTGACCACGCTGATGTTGGTAAAACCAGCGGTCTGCGCCACCGCCAACTTGCCGCTGCCGGAGGTGAAAGTCACTGAACCTGCCGTGGTCACTTTCGTGAAGCGCCAACTGCGGGCTGATCCATCGGCAACCAACGTCAGGGTCTTGCGGGCCTTGATGTAGTCGATCAAGACATCACGGTTGGCATCGGGTGAAGCGTAGATGGTGTTGGCCGCTGTCAATCCGAACTGTGTGCCACTGGTGGCGCGGTAGTTGTTGGTGGCGATAATGAACTCGGCGGTGGTGCTGAGGGGTGCGCCCTTGTAGCTCAGATTCTTGATGCGGCTGCCCTTGGGCTGGGTGACGTCAATTTCATAACTGACATCGGCCGAGGTGAACATATCAAAGTTGTAACCCGGGAAGGTGGATACCAGCGCCTGCGCCGTGGTCACGGTGGGGTCGATCTGGTTGAAACGCTCGGCCGCTTTTTCCAGCCACGTCTTGATGCCGGCGCCCGTCACTTTCACCGCATACACCGTGTTGGGGTACAGGTACAGGTCGGCGGCATTGTTGATGGCAATCGGGCCCTGCTTCACGTCAGTGAAGTCGGTGCCACCGGCAAAACCGCTCTTGAACGGTGCACTGACCGACAGCACCGGCAAGTCTTTGTACTGCGGCATATTGGCAGCCACATACCTGGCCACATAGTCGGCCTGCGCGGCGTTGACCACCTGGATGGCGGTGACATCGCCCACGTCGGCAAAGTAGGACGAGAGGGCAAAATCCGACTGGCCAATGGGCGTTTTCACATAGGCAATGGCGGCTTCGTGCTCGGTCTTGATCGCGGCGGCAATGGCGGGGTCCACCGCCACATAGGTTTTGGCGGTGGCATCCAGCAAAGCCTTGCGAATGCTGACAGCAGTTTTGCTGGTGTCGATAGTCCACTTGCCATTTTTCACCAACAGGTTGTAGTTGATGACCCCGATGGCCTTGCCCCAATAGCTGGGCATCACAGCGGGCACACCATGGAAAGTTCCCTTGACCTTGTCCACGCCAGTGGCGCTGCATGCCGTTGTGGTGCAGGCAGCGTTGGGAAACTCGCCGTGCGAATGGCCCATCAGAATGCCGTCAATGCCGGCCACTTTGGCCAGGTGGTAGTTGGCGTTTTCCATGGTGGCGGTGTAGGTGTTTGTGTCCCAGCCGCCGTGTGAGGCGGCGATGACGATGTCGGCCCCTTCGGCGCGGGCCATGGGCACGTATTTGGTGGCGGATTCCACCACGCCCTGCACGTCCACCTTGCCATCGAGCCAGCGCTTGTCCCAGTTCAAAATGGGCGGTGGCGCAAAACCGATCACCGCCACCTTCAAGGTGCTTTCAATGGTTTTACCGTCTTTGTCTTTGGCGCTGACTTTTTTGTTGATGATGGTGTACGGTTTGTACAGTGTGGCACCGTCTTTTTTGCTGCTCACATTGGCCAGCACCAGCGGGAACGCCGGGCCGGTGCAAGTGGGCTGGCTGGCCACAGCGGCCATGCCTTCCACGTTGAACTTGGTGCCGGTCACTTGCGACAGGAAGGGCAGGCCGTAGTTGAACTCGTGGTTACCCAGCGTGCCGGCATCAAAACCAATCGCATCCATGGCCTTGTAGGTGGCCAGCTTCTGGTTGCAAGCCAGCGGGCTGACCAGCGCCTGGTAGTCGGCCAGGGCGTTGCCCTGGATGGTGTCGCCGTTGTCGATCAGCAAGTTGTTGGGAAAGTCGGCTCTAGCCTGCTTGATCAGCGTGGCGGTGCGCTCCAGTCCGACACTTTTGTCTTCCGCCAGTTTGAAGTAGTCGTAGCTGACCACATTGGCATGGAGATCCGAGGTCTCCAGAACGGCCAACTGTGCCGTGGCTGATTCGGGCAGCGTGACAGCAGCAGGTGCGCTATCGGAGCCACCACAGGCGGTAAGACTTGCGGCCAGGGCCGTAACCAGCGCAGCAGCCAAGACTGACCGCGAAGATGATCTAGATTTAGCAATGGGAACCACAGAAACTCCTGATAGTGAAGGGCCAGTGCAATGTATCGGTCCAATGTGACACTCAGGTGAAATACTCGCGATACATCCAAGGTCAGCGCTCTGATTTTTTGGGCAAAAAATAGAACGTCAGCTTCACTCAAGCGGGAGTAGCCCATGAAAGGTGCCACGATGCTGGCCAGCGGCAGGCCAGCGGCCAAACGACCGGAGTTTCCCGGGGTCAATACGATGCGCGGTAACCTCAAGACCGCTTTGGCCGGGACGTACCATTCGTTTGATCACGCCAAGTACGCTGCTCGCTATTTGGCAGAGTTTGCCTATCGGTTCAATCGAAGGTTTCACTTGGCGGCGATGCGGCCTCGCTTGCTTCGCGCCGCCGTTGTTACCAAACCCCAGCCCTTGGCTGTATTGCGTTGGTCTGAGGCAGGTACCTCATCAGGAAATTTCTTATACAAAGTCGCCCGAGCTTTATGGCACCAGTAACGGTACGTAGTCCGCCAGAAAAGTGCCCCCGTCGGTAAACAGCTTGCCCTCATCGATCAGTGTGGGCGTGATGCCCATGCCATAGGTGAAATCGCCCACCGTGGTGTTGATGGGTCGGTCGGTGATGACTTCGCCCAACGCATAGGGCTTGCCGTCCTGGTGTGTGTACGCCGTGTCTGCCGTGCGGAAGTAGCGAAAGGTAAAGGGTGTCTCAGAAAACACGTCTTTTCCAAAGTCGTAGCGTTGAGTAGCCACCACTTGCCGGTAGCGCCCTGCACCTGCCAGGGCGTTTTGCCGGGTCGGTAAAAACAACTCAGGCTGGATGTGACCAGACGCATTGAGGTAATCGCCCCGGGCAGTAAATTCACGTATCAACTTCAGGCGCTGCGCTTGTACTTGTTTGATCGCCCCGGCATCCTTGGTTTGCAGGGCCGTACCCAGTTCGGGCCAATCGCCGGAGTAGCCTTGCGCCTTGCTGATTCGGGTCTTCAGGTAGACCTCCACGGTTTGGGGCATGTCCCCGTAAAGCGAGGCACCCACCACATAGTCCAGAAACACGCGAAATTCGCCCTTTTTCAGGTAACGGTTGAGCGGTTCGGCCACTGTCAAAGCGCCTGGAACGCTGTCGGATGTAGCCAAGGCGCTGGCCTGGTAGCCAAGGTAGTTCATTTCTTTCCAACCCGCATCACCGGCAAACTTGCGCGCCATGGCCCAGGTGGAGTCGATGGTGCTGCCTATGCCGGAGGTGTAGGTTGGCTGCTGTCCAACGTCGGATTGGCGCACATTGCCTGAATGGCAACCCACGCACTGGGTCAGTTCCGAGGGCGTTTGCGGCCGCAATTCACCACTGGCGTTCTCGATCCAGCCGCCCAAGATCCAACCGACACCGTTTTCAATCCAGCCCTGGTCGCGGCTGGCATACACCGGCGCACCTTCGTCCTTCAGGCCCATACCAAACTCATCGGGGTACCAGGCGTGCGCCTTGACCATCCATCTGATTTCTTTCACCCGGCGCGCACGCGTGCCGGGATAGGGGCTGATGCCGGCATCGCGGCCATCGGCCTGCACGTCCACGTAGTGCAGCGGGTGGGCAAATTCGGTGCCCAACGGATACTGGCCACGCACCAGCGCCACACCGGCCGCAGCGCCGACAAAAAAGGACTCGCCTTTCAGGCGGTCCTGGATGTTGCGCTCAACCAGATCGAGGTTGGTTTTATAGGTTGGCAGGTCAAATTGACCCGCCTGATTCTTCATGAAGGTATCTGACAGGCGAATATAAATTCCCGAGACGCTGCCCGCCAGGGGCGTAAAGATGCCGTAGGGCATGAAGTTCACAGCGCGCCAGCCGGTATTCCAGCCTTGGCCATCGTTGAAGAAACCGCGCTGCTCCATTGCGCTGCGCACAAAGCCGTCGGCTTTGGCGGGCAGGTCATCGGGTGACAAGGCAGGAAACAGCCGCCAGGCCGAGCTGATCTTGGGGTCCCAGTCCTTGCTTGAGCCGGGGCGCTGCTCGAACGCAGCGCGCCAGTTATCCTGGCGAACATAGGCTTGCATGTCCCAGGCGTCGGGTTTGATGCCAGCCGCATCCACTGCTGCGCGCAAGGCTTCGGGCTGAAGGGTGTTGGCCCAGGGGTTGATGCTGGAGTTGACCACAAAGGGGTAGCGCACCACACCAAAGGAGTAATCAGCCTGCAGGTTACCTACGTTGGGGTTGCCACCGGCCATCGGGTTGTTGTTGCCCAGCTTGAGCGCAGCCACACCGTCGGTATGGCAAAACAGACAGGCGTTTTGGGCGCCGTGACTGGTTTCGATGTAGCACTGCGCCGGTATGTGCGCATGCGGGTTGAGAAAGCTGCCCCGGTCAATGTCTTCACCCACCAGGGCTGCCAGCGTGACCACCGGTTCAGCTGGTGACGTGGCTGCCGTACCACCGCCACCGCAGGCTACAAACAAAATGGGCAGGCTGCACACAACAACGCCAAAGGGCAGCAGCCACGGTTTGAAGGAGCGATTCATGTGGCACGACAGTCCGAAAAGTTAAGAGTCCGATAGCCCTGTGAAAGCCGCCCAGCCAGTGACCCGGCGGGGCGGCTGTCGCAGGACAGGGTGGCTGATTGCACCACCCTGAGCGATCAGCAGCGCGCAATGCCGCGCGCTGCACGCCATTTACTTGACAGCAGGCATGCCACCGATGTAGCCCACATCCGCTTGCAGGTAGTAGTTCAGCGTGTCGTACTTGTTCTTGCCATACAACTCCTCCGCCTTGGCTTTCAAGCTGGTAGTCAAAGCTGGTGGCTGAGTGCTCAGCCAATCACCTTGATGCTGAGTATTGCTCATGATGTAGGCATGACCGTTCATGTCCTCCGCCACCTGCAGACCCGTGGCCTCGGCGCCAGCGGCCACGCTCAGCAAGCGGGTGAGCTTCTTGGTGTCTACGTTGTAGGCCCAGACAAAGTTGTTGACGTGGTTACCCGAGTCTTCACCGACAAACAGCGTGCGCAGTTTCTCCGAGAAGAACACGTTGTCAGTGTTGGCGGTGTAAGCCGTGTCAGCGGTGTTGCCCTTGGCATCGGCGGTGATCGGGCGGCCCAGCAGCATGTCTTCGATGTAGCCTTTGGTGGGCACATAGTCAGACGCGATGACGTTACCGGCCTTGTCCTTGACACTGCTCGCCATGTCAAAGGTCATGGTGGCACCGGCGTTGTTGGCCTTGACGCGGATGTCATCCACCGGGCCGCCATCGTTGGCCAACATGGAGCCCTGGATATAGCTCAGGGCGTAATACATCTTCTTGTCTGCGTGGTTGATGGCCACGCCTTCGCCCTTGGTGAATTCGGTGGTGGCACCCAGGTAGGCTGCATAGCGACGCGTCTCCAGGTAGGCAGCAGCTTTCTCCATGCCAGGCTTGAGCTTGAGCCAGATCGTCTCGGCAGAGCCGGAGCGCGTGGGCACAAAGCCATCCTTGGCGGCCAGCGAGGTCTCAAAAATGTCGCCAATTGTCAGACCGTGGTCAATCAGTGCCTTGACTTCGTCGTAGGTCCCGCTGCCCAGTTTGATCCAAGTGATGTTGGCAGTTGTGTTGGCGTCACTGCCATCGGCAGAAGTCTGGTTCCACTTGGCGGCGTAAATGCTGCCACCGGCCTTGGGGTCGTTGGCCTTGTTGCCGACAAACATGAACATGCCCGAGTAAGAGCCGTCATCACCGAAGAATGCGGTCTTGCCGTCCTTGGCGTAAATCGCCATTTCCCAGGTGCCACGACCCATTTCGTAGTGCTTGGTCACATCGTATTTGCCGTCTTCTTTGACGGCCACTTCGGTCGCGTAGCCGTAGTGGTAGGGATTGGCTGTCTTGGTTTTATTGAAATACACCTCGGTCATGGCCTTCAGACCGGCTGTGGTGGTGGAGTAAGCCTTTTCGCCCGGTACAAAATACAGGTCATAGTCCTCTTCGCCACCGAGGTGGGTGTTCCAGGGCGTTTGCGAACCAAAACAGAAGATCCAGCCACCATTCACGCTGGAAAAGTCCACCGGTTTCTGGCTTATGACGCTCAGCTTGCCGTCAGCGGCCTGGCTGATTTCAGACAAGTTCATGCTCATGGGCATGCGGCTGTACCAGTTCGCCACCTTGTAGGACTTCTGACCGTCGGCCAGGATGTTGTCGTATTCCCAGTGGTTGACCAGGAAGAGCTTGCTACCCACCTTCAACAGGCTGTTGGCGTCAGCAGTTTCAGCCACCACGGGGTCACCTTTTGGATCCATGATGGGATTCATGTTCACGTCAAACAACTGCCCGGACGCATACTTTTTTCCGCCAGTTTCGTTGATCTCAGAAGTGCTCTTGAACAGGCTGGTGTAGCTCAGCGGGTAGGTCTTGCTGCTGCCGTCCGAATATTTGTAAATGGCCGAAGACGAAGACTTGGTGTTCAACATGTCGGCGTCGCTGACGGGCACAGGTGTGTCGGTGAATTCAACGCCAACCAGGGTCACCGGGGTCACCGGGTCGTCATTGCCGCCGCAGGCGACCGAAGCCAGACCGACGGCAATACTCAAGGCTGACAGCTTGAAAAGAGAAGAAGAAATAAATTTCACAGATTGACTCCAATGGGGTTGGTAAAGACGATGCCAACGTGAATACTGTCGTGTGCATGTGACGGTTTCATGACGGCTGATAAGTCAGCGATGAACTTGCATCCACTGTGTAGGCGCGTTCCTTGACGGTGGTGACAAAGTGCCAGGTGGCTTTGGCCTGTGTGGGTGTGAACTGCATCAGCATGAAGCCGCGGCGGTAGGTGTCGGCAAATTTCAGGTCGTCCACCACACCTAGGAATATCGCTTTGGATTGATCTGGGGTCAGCGTGGGCAGGTATTCCTCAAAACCCGGCGAGCTGACGCTGCTGGTGGCAAATTCATGACCGACCACGCTGCCATCCAGCAGGGTCAGCTGACTGGCCCAGGCGTTGTGGGTGTCCCCCGCCAGCACAACCAGTTTTTTGCCCAGTTGTTTGGCGGTGGACAGCACAATTTCACGCTCAACCGGGTAGCCGTCCCAGGCATCCAGGTTGTAGCCCAGTTGCGGGTTGACTGCCGGATTGAGCAAGGCTTTTTGCGTGTCCGTCAGCATGTCGGGCGCTTGCGCCGCCGTGGCTTTGGCCGTCAAGTAGTCGTTGATAGCCCTTTGACCGGCTGCGACGGCATCGGCACCCGTGTTGTCCGGATTGAGCGCTGTCAACACGCTCACCGGAAATTCCATACGCGCCATCAACACTTGCTGACCCAGAACTTGCCAGGTGGCGGTCGACGCGGCCATCTGCGCCTGCAGCCAGCCCCGTTGCGCGGCACCCATCATGCTGCGGGCAGGCGATGCCAGCGTGGCCACGGCGGTGCTGGCCGTGGCCGGGTTGAGCAACTCGGTAAAGCTGATTTGCTTGTCGCGCCCGATCAGGCGGGTTTCCAGCATGTGCATGGCAGCCAGGCCACCGAAGTCAAAGCTGCGGTAAATCTTCAGCAGATCTTTGGCATCGGGCGCACGCACTGGCAGCCACTCGTGCCAGGCCTGAACGGCGGCAGCACGGCGGTCAGTAAATCGGCCCTCAGCACCTTCGATGTGGTTTTCGGCGCCACTGTCGAAACTGTCGTTGGCGACTTCATGGTCGTCCCATACGGCAATCACCGGCAGGCTAGCATGAAATATTTTGCTGTCGGGGTCAGAGCGGTACTGGGCATAACGCTTGCGGTAGTCTGCCAGGGTGAGGCATTCCGTGGCGGGTTGCGAGATGCGCCCGAGTGCGGCGGCATCCGCGCTGGCGTAACCGTCAGCGGCGTATTCGTAAATGAAGTCACCCAGATGCACCGCGTATTTGGCATCGCTTTTGGCGGCTTCGGCGTAGGCGTGAAAGTAGCCAGCCGGATAGTTGCTGCAGCTCAGCACCGCCAACGCCAGGCTGGTGCTTCCTGCCGCTGGCAAGGTGCGGGTTTTGCCCACCGGTGAGCTGTGTTGGCCCCAGCGAAAGCGAAAGTAATAGTCTTTGCCCGCGCTCAAACCGGTGGCATCCACTTTCACGGTGTGGCCTGTGGCTGCGGTTGCCCGGGCATTACCTGAAGCCGTGAGCGTTGAGAAGGCGGCGTCGCTGGCCACTTCCCACGTCAGGGGCGCGTCGTCATTCAAACCGCTGAACTGCGCGTGGGTCCACAAGATGACGCGATCCGACAAGGGGTCGCCGCTGGCGATGCCGTGGTCAAAACGTGGTGGTTCAGGGTCATTCCCGCCACCGCAGGCTGTCAGGGCTGCGCCGGTACTGGCCAGCGTGGCCAGTGAGGCCAAACGGACGACAAATTGACGACGGGAAGCGTGAGGGGTATGCATGTGGTTCCTTTTAGGGTTGGTGAGCTCTAACGACGGGTGATGCGGCCATCGGGCTGTGCTGACAGTGCGGTGCCTTCAGAGCCCAGGGTACCGGTGTAAGACGCGCCACTGACAGCGGTGTCCAGCAACACACCTGTTTGTTGGGTGGCATCGCTGCTGCTGCCACAAGCGCTCAATCCAATCAGCGCTGTGAGGGCCACAGCCATGCCTTGTTGACGAAGAAATAACATTTTTTCATGCTGAATTTGTGATGCTCGATTGGTGAAGAGAAAACAAATACAAGCTTATGGGTCAGGTGTGACTGCGTTGTGACACTGCGGCCTCAGGCATGTGTGGCGCAAAGGCGGCTTTGCCTTTGTGACCAACAGGGCAAACCTAGGCGGCTACGCCAGTGGTTGATGCACTGGTTCAGCCGCAACGCGAAGTCATCAAGAATTGCGCATGCATGGATGTTCTCCCATGACGCTGGCCAAACGCGCACCAATGCTGATTGGTCGGGCCTTTACATGACAAAGGGCGTGTCAACTCCAATTCAATTGTTTGACGGATAAAGCAACTTCTTTTCTGTAAATTTCCGAAATTTAGTTTTGGGTGTTGGTGATTTGCAGCGCTCAGGGCTTCATGGTTAGATAGATTTT
>NZ_JAAFHA010000004.1:72179-165680 GCF_010365055.1 Rhodoferax sp. | reverse complement strand
TCAAACTGCCCAAGTTCCGCAGCATGCGGGTGGGCACGCCTGCGGTGGCCACCCATTTGCTGGCCGACCCCAAGGCGCATCTCACGCCCATTGGCAGCTTTTTGCGTAAGAGCAGCCTGGACGAGCTGCCGCAGCTGTGGAGCATTCTGGCCGGCGACATGAGCTTTGTGGGGCCGCGTCCGGCGCTGTTTAACCAGCACGACCTGATCGCGCTGCGCACCCAGTCCGGCGTGCATGAGTTAGTGCCCGGGCTGACCGGCTGGGCGCAGGTGAATGGGCGTGATGAGTTGCTGATCCCAGACAAGGTCAAGCTCGATGCAGCCTACCTGCAGCGCCAGTCGCTGGCGTTTGATGTTCGCATTTTGTGGCTGACCTTTGTCAAGGTACGGCGCCGGGATGGGTTGGCGCACTGATGCTTCCCCAATTGCCTGCACACCATCTGGTATACCGCATAACTCGAACCAATTGAACATCCATTTACGCCCATTTCGGGCTCAATCGTTGATAGACTTTCCGGGGTTTTTAATGGGTGTTATTGGGTGTATTATTGGTTCCATGCTCCGTTCTGACACCCTCAAGATCACACCTGAAATTCTGGGCCTAATCGCTCGAATCGATGAGTTCAAAGGCGCTTGGCGTTCGTTAGGAACCCTTGCCCCTGATCGGCTTTCAGCTTTGCGCAGGGTTGCCAGCATCGAGAGCATCGGGTCGTCCACCCGCATCGAAGGTAGCAAGTTGACCGATCGAGAGGTCGAAAAACTGCTTTCCAACTTGGCCATCCAGTCCCTCGAGACCCGCGATGAGCAGGAGGTGGCAGGCTACGCCGAGTTGATGGACTTGGTGTTCAGCGCTTGGCGGGACATCCCGTTCAACGAGAACCATTTCAAGCAATTGCACCAGATTTTGCTGCGTCACAGCGAAAAGGACGCACGGCATAGAGGTGCGTACAAGACCAGCTCGAACAGCGTAGCCGCGTTTGATGAAAACGGGGTGCAAATTGGCATTGTGTTCGCTACGGCAAGCCCATTTGACACGCCACGACTGGTAGCTGAATTGGTGGCCTGGGTGAATGAGGAGCGTGTCAAAGCTCAGTTGCACCCGTTGCTGATCATTGCCATCTTCGTGGTGGTGTTTCTGGAAATTCACCCTTTTCAGGATGGCAATGGGCGACTCAGTCGGGTGCTGACGACTTTGCTACTAATTCAGGCTGGCTATGTCTACGTGCCCTACAGCTCATTGGAAAGCGTTATCGAATTCAACAAAGAGGCCTATTACCTTGCCTTGCGGCAGACGCAGGGGTCGATCCGTACCGACGCACCCAACTGGCAACCGTGGCTTGTTTTTTTCTTGCGATCGCTGGCCGAGCAGGTCAGGCGACTTGAAAAGAAGGTCGAGCGCGAGCGGATCGTGCTAGCCACCTTGCCCGAGCTGTCGCTACAGATCGTCGAATTCGCCCGTGAGCACGGCCGCGTCACGATCGGTGATGCCATTAAATTGACGGGAGCCAGCCGAAACACGCTGAAGCAACACTTCCGAAATTTGGTCGAGCATGGTCATTTGAATCAACATGGCAGCGGACGCGGTGTTTGGTACGAACTCAAGTAACGTTAATTGGGGTCAGATTCCAATTAATTATGGTTAATTTGGCTGTAGCCCTCATGATACTTGCACATACAGCTATTAAATTAAGAGCGTTTGTCGATTGATATTGGACGAGCTGCCGCAACTGTGGAGCATTCTGGCGGGCAACATGAGCTTAGTGAGGCTGCGACGAGCTGCCGACGCCCGACAAGGTGAAGCTCGATGCAGCGTAACTGCAGCGCCAGTCGCAGGCGTTTGACATTCGCATTTTGTGGTCGACCCTGGTGAAGGTGCTGCGGCGGGATGGGGTGTCGCATTGATTCAGGGTCGACCAGTTAACTTCATATTTCATAGCTGCTTGACCAATAGGGACGGGGGCTACAGGCTGATTTCCCTCAAGGCAGCCTCAAAGTCTGAAGTTGCGGGTATTTCTCATGGGCCAGCACAGTCCAGCCGGCCTTGACCTGCGCATAGGCTGCTTCGCCATGCAGCGCTCGCATGACGAGCAACTGGCGGATGGCTTCGTCGGGGTTGCCATTCAGGGCCAGCGACTGGGCGTAACGATTTTGCGTGGCGGGCCAGGGGAAGCGCAAGGCGACTTTTCTGGCCAGATCCACCTCATCCGCGCTCATGCCCGGCTTGGGCACGATGCGTCCGCCGTGCAGCAGCGCGTCCAGTTGCGTCAGCAAGACCACATGGGGCCGCTGGTAGCTGGCAGGTGTGGTTCCAATGCGCAACGCCTCAAAGCGAACAATTCGAAAATCTTCTTCAATTGCCATGTATTCGACCACCGACCACGCCATCACCCCGGTCGTCACAAGCAACAGGGCCAGCGCCGGTTTCACGCCCAGGCGAAAGGCGGGTTTGGCACCCACCGCGCCTTCCAGCGCGCCCACGGCGAACATGACGGGCACCAGAAAGTACGCGTAAGCAAACGGAAACTCCAGCATCGAATGCACCGCCACCGGCACTATCAGCGCCAGACAGTACCAGGACACCAACTGGCGGGCCGAGCGCACACGGCGCCAGAGCCAAACGCCAGTTACCAGCACCAGCAGCGCGGCCAATGGCAGGCCTAGTCCCAAGGCCAGGTCCAGCACAATGTTGTGCGCGTAGGTAAACGGCTCGCTCACTGCATAGGCGCTAACCACGGCGTTGTGGGCGGTTGACACCTGGCCCAGTCCCCAGCCCCACCAGGGCCGTTGCAGCACGGCCTCAATCAGTTGCGGCCACACCAGCCAGCGAGTACCGACACTGACATTGACTTGAGCGCCGAGCTCGCTGGTTTGCTGGACGGCATCCATCAGTCTGGGCCAGAACCAAAACAGACCCAGGAAAGCCACGCCACCACACGCCACCACCCAAGGAGAAAGCCTGAAGTCAAGAGACTTGCGCTTGGCAAACCACCAAAGCATCAAGAAGAGAAGGCTCAGAACGCCGGTGCGGGATTCGGTGGCCGCCACGCCCGTCAGCAGCGTGAACGCGAGCAGCGCCGACGCCAGCGCGCCGAGCTTTTTCGATTCGTACAGGAACATCAAACTGGCCAGGCCCATCAGGAGCAGAGTTGCCAACTGATTGGGCTGCCCCAAATTGCCGCCGGGGCGGCGCAATTGCGGCATGCGGCTGATCCAGGCGGAGTCTACCCACAACTCGAAGACTTGGGCAAAGGCCACGATAGCTGATAAACAAGCGCCAAACAGCAGGGTGCAAGCAAAGACGGTGTAGGCTTTTTGCTCGTTGCCGACTGCATAGCCCAGCGCTACGCAAGCAATGCAGATGATCACATACACCGTGAGGACGAAGGCATCACCGAAAAAAGTGAGCAGGCCGCTGGTGGCCTGCAGCCAAATCAGCAGTCCCAACGCGACTAGCGGTAGCGCAGTGACAGGAGTAGCGATGGTGGCTGCAAGATTTTTTTTTGCCACAACGAACACAGCGTACCAGGCGAGTAGCAGGGCCGCCAAAAAAGCCAGCACTTCGTTATGCCAGCTGACCCAAGGTGGAAAATGCAAAGGCACTAACCAACTGAGGAATAAGAGGGAAAAACCAAGCAAGTAGTGCATGAGATAAAAAAATACGCCCCAGCGGGGCGTATTTTTAATTGCAGGGTGACTGCGGCTGACAACAGTTCACGCTAGGCAAACTCTATGTTCAATTGGCAGCCCAGGAACCCACTGCGGTATAAGCTGTTGCTACAGCACTGCGGCATGAACCAGGAAGATACTTCCCAATACCTACGACGCTTGGACCACATTCCCAACCAGTAATCCCGCCGGTAGTAGCGTCCACTGTTGGAACCAAGTAAACGGAACCAGTAACTTGCGAAAGATTGGCAGTTCGCACCTCTACGGCAACCGCGCCAAAACCGTCAGTCTTGATCGAGTTAACGTACTTGGTTGTTGGATTCGACGCCTCGCAACCCCATTTTCCAGCGGTTGGCATGGAGGCTGCGTTGTTCGTCTGACGCGTTTCAGTCACACTGGTGCGGCAGGCTGACGCCGCCAAAATAACTTCCGACATCTTGGCGCGAATCGTGTAATCCTGATAAGCCGGCAAGGCCACCGCAGCCAAAATACCAATAATCGCTACCACGATCATCAATTCGATCAGGGTAAAACCCTTTTGCATAGAACGCTTCATGAAAGCTCCAAAAGTTAAGAAAAGAACAAAGGCACGATCTCTATAAGCAGATTCCGTGCCATTCGCAGAAAAACTCCCTAAACGAGGCAATCATCGCTTTTTGCCTCAATGCAGCCCTGACCGTTGTCCAAACACATGTTTCAGACTTGAACGACCCGGCCTTTTGTGTGTCACGAACTTAAATGACACGGACTTTTGCGTGTCACGAACCTGGACGAGCCGGATTGTTGTGTGTCACGAGCTCGTGATGTGGATATGAATGCTTGTTAACATGAAGCCATGAGTCTGGATGTCATCAGTGTTGAGGCGGCTATCGCCATTACCGAACGCAGTCGCAGTACATGGTGGCGGCGCATAGCCAAAAGCGAAATCACGCGCGTTGCTGATGACGCGCGTGGGCGCGCCATGCTGTTATGGAGCGAAGTGGTTCCGCAAATCTGTGTGCCCATGGAGCCGATTGACTTGGCCGTTGTCTTGCACGCCGACGCGGGTGACGCGGCTGCGCAAAACGACATCGGCCAGTTTTTCTCTATCGCTGGCAAGCACAAGATCGCATTCTATTGGCTCCAGCAAGCCGCTCAGCAAGACCACCCCGACGCCATGCAATGGCTCGGTCGCTGCTACATCAGCGGTGACGGGGTGCCGAAGAATGACAACTTGGGCATCATGTGGATTGCCAAGGCAGCCGCTCATGATCACGTCATCGCTCAAACCCAAATAAAGGGCTTGCGGGGTGGGAAATTTGTGGCACAAACAAATAGCGTTTAGCTGCTGCCCTGTAATTGGGGTCAGATTCCAATTAATTTATGGTTTTTAAGGTTATAGCCCCCGTCAACACTGCGTGAGCAGCTATTGTTTTGAATATGATGGTGCCGATGTTGGGGGCGATGCAGGTGGATATTTCCAAAGCGCGGCAGTTGCTGGGCTGGGCGCTGTCGGTGTCTGTGGACGAGGGTTTAAAGCGAATAGTCATACCAGTGCATAATGCATATATGCATTAGAAGGAGTATTGGCATGCAAAAAAGAATGACCATCACCATGGATGAAGCGGTCTATGAGGGTCTGGTGCGCGTCGTGGGCCGCAGAAAGATTAGCGCTTTTATTGAGAATCTGGCTCGCCCTCTGGTTGTGGGCGATGATTTGGCTGCTGGCTACCGAGCCATGGGGCAAGACACAGCGCGCGAAGAAGAGGCATTGGCCTGGAGTGAAGCGCTGATAAGTGACGTGGCCCATGCGCCGCGGTGAAGTCTGGTGGGTGGATTTTGATCCCGCTAGGGGGGGCGAAATTCGCAAGACCCGACCTGCTGTCATCGTCAGTAATGACTTGTCAAACGCGCATCTGAATCGTGTGCAAGTGGTGCCTTTGACTTCTAATACCGGGCGTCTTTATCCCAGTGAAGCGGTCGTCGCAGTGGCGGGGCAGGCCAGTAAAGTCATGGCTGACCAGCTCACCACTGTGGCTAAAGAGCGCCTGACTACTCGTCTAGGTGTCCTTAATAGAGCTGACATCAAAATCGTTGAGCATGTCGTTCAAATCCAGTTGGGCCTGCCACTTTGAGGATCCTCACTTGACGCCCATCGGCAGTTTCTGTCGCCACAAAGCACAATGGGTCAACTCCGTAAAAGAGCTAACCCATTGATTTTATTGGTCGGAATGAGAGGATTCGAACCTCCGACCCCTTCGTCCCGAACGAAGTGCGCTACCAGGCTGCGCCACATTCCGAAGTTTCTGTTGTTTATTGCCTGCGGTTTTAAGACTGACGCGCCAACAACTGAGTCCCCAATTGTAGCAAACAGTCGCTGTGCGGACCGGCCGGCAGTTGCCTGGCGGCGGTGATGGCGCGTTGCGCCTCCTGGGTCGCGGCCAAGCGGGCCACATCGAGTGCGCCGGTCGTTTTGACGATGTCGACCACTTGATCCAGCATGGCCACGCCGCCGGTCTCGATCGCTTCCTTGATGAGCGCGCGTTGGCTGGCGGTGCCGCGTTGCATGGCGGCAATCAGCGGCAACGTGGTCTTGCCTTCGCGCAGATCATCGCCCAGGTTCTTGCCCATGACCGCCGCCTCACCGGTGTAGTCCAGCACGTCGTCAATCACCTGGAAGGCGGTGCCCAGCGCCTGGCCGTACTCGGCGCAGATTTCTTCCAGTTCAGGCGAGCTGCCGGCCAGGATGGCGCCCACTCGGGCGCTGGCCTCAAACAGTTTGGCGGTTTTGGAGCGGATCACCCGCAGGTAGCCGGCTTCATCGAGCTCGGCGTTGTGCATGTTCATCAGTTGCTGCACTTCGCCCTCGGCGATGACGTTGGTGGCGTCCGCCAGCACTTGCATGATGCGCATGTTTTGCGCATCCACCATCATTTGAAAGCAGCGCGAATACAAAAAGTCGCCGACCAACACACTGGCCGGGTTGCCAAAGGTTTCGTTGGCCGTTGGGTTGCCGCGCCGCAAGGACGAATCGTCCACCACGTCGTCGTGCAGCAACGTGGACGTGTGGATGAACTCCACCACGGCCGCCAGATTGAAGCGTTGAGCCCCTTTGAAGCCGAGCGCACCGCAAATCAGCAGCAGCAGGGCGGGGCGCAGGCGCTTGCCGCCCGCTGCAATGATGTAGCGTGCGACTTGTCCCACCAATGGCACCCCGGAGTCAAGGCGATGGGCAATGACCTGATCAACTTCACGCATGTCTTGCGCAATGACCGACATGGAAGGATTGGGGCTGGATGGATTAACTTGCAAGACAAATGACCAGTTGTGTGCGCGGATTATAGGAAGGTGGCGCTGCTGAAAATGGGGCTTAAGGGGGTGGTTGTTGCTGCCAGGCCCCTATGTTATAGTAACGGGCTCTGTGAAAATCCGTTTGCAGAGCTAAATTCAAGAGGTCAACATGTACGCGGTCATAAAAACCGGCGGCAAGCAATATCGAGTTGCAGCCGGCGAAAAAATTAAAGTAGAACAGATTGCTGCGGACGTAGGCCAAGAGATTGTGTTCAACGAGGTTCTGGCGGTCGGCAACGGCGCAGAACTCAAAGTTGGCACGCCCTTGGTGTCCGGCGCAACGGTCAGTGTCACGGTGCTGGCACACGGCAAGCACGACAAGGTCAGCATCTTCAAGATGCGCCGTCGCAAGCATTATCAAAAGCGCCAAGGGCATCGTCAGCAGTTCACTGAATTGCTGGTGAACACCATTGCTGGATAAGGAACAAGGTCATGGCACATAAAAAAGGCGGCGGCTCTACGCACAATGGGCGCGATTCCAAGCCCAAGATGCTCGGTGTGAAGAAATTCGGTGGCGAGTTGGTCAGCGCAGGCGCGATCATCGTGCGCCAACGTGGCACCAAGTTCCACCCCGGCACCAATGTCGGTATCGGCAAGGATCACACGCTGTTTGCGCTGGTGGACGGCCATGTGGCGTTTACCACCAAAGGCGCCATGAACAAGTCGACCGTGAACGTTGCAACGGCTTAAGGCCTGGCCAACGCTCCTCCAAGACCCTGCGCATGGCGCGGGGTTTTTTATTTGTAAAACGAGCCCTTGTAGGACAGACCAAGAGATACACCAAGTGAATTTTGCTCGGTCCGCAACTGATTAAAAATGAAATTCGTCGACGAAGCCTATATTGACATCTCTGCCGGAGACGGTGGCGCGGGCTGCGTGTCGTTCCGGCATGAGAAGTACAAAGAATTTGGCGGTCCCAATGGCGGCGATGGCGGCCGTGGCGGCCACGTCTTTGCTGTGGCCGACCCAAACCTGAATACGCTGGTCGACTTCCGCTTTTCCCGCCGGCACGATGCCAAGCGCGGCGAGCACGGCATGGGTTCGGACATGTTTGGCGCCGCTGGCGACGACATCACGCTCAAAATGCCGGTCGGCACCATCATCACCGACGCCGAGACTGGTGAGGTGTTGTTTGAGTTGCTGACTCCCGGTGAAGTCATCACCATCGCCAAAGGGGGTGATGGCGGTTTTGGCAATATGCGTTTCAAGAGCGCCATCAACCGCGCGCCGAGGCAAAAAACGCCTGGCTGGCCCGGCGAGAAGCGCAACCTGAAACTCGAACTCAAAGTGCTGGCCGATGTCGGGCTGCTGGGCATGCCCAACGCCGGTAAATCCACGCTGATCTCGGCCATCTCCAACGCGCGCCCGCGCATCGCTGACTATCCGTTTACCACCTTGCATCCCAATTTGGGCGTGGTGCGGGTCGGGCCCGAGCAGAGCTTTGTGGTGGCCGATTTGCCGGGTCTGATCGAAGGCGCCTCCGAAGGCGCGGGCCTGGGTCATTTGTTCCTGCGCCATTTGCAGCGCACACGCTTGTTGCTGCATGTGGTGGACATGGCACCGTTTGACGAAGGTGTGGACACCGTCGCGCAAGCCAAAGCGATTGTGAATGAGCTCAAAAAATACGATCCGGCGCTGTACAACAAGCCACGCTGGCTGGTGTTGAACAAGCTCGACATGATTGCGCTGGAAGAGCGCGAGGCGCTGGTGAAAGACTTTGTCAAACGTTTCAAGTTCAAGGGCCCGGTATTTCAGATTTCCGCGCTCACGCGCGAAGGCTGCGAACCGCTGATCAAGATCATCTACCAGCATGTGAAGGCGCAGCAAAAGGCCGAACAGACGCCCGAGGCGGTGGACCAGCGTTTTGCGCCGGACGCTGAATAACGCAAATATCTGCTAACTATTGTATAGCTACTTACCCAGTGTAGACGTGGGTTAGAGGCCAAAATGACTAAAACATTTGCATCGGTGGTGCTGCGCGATGCCAAGCGCATCGTGGTCAAGGTCGGCTCCAGCCTGGTCACCAACGAGGGCCGTGGCCTGGACGAAGCCGCGATTGGCGAATGGTGCCGCCAGATCGCCCTGCTGGTGCAGGCCAAGCGTGAAGTCATCATGGTCTCCAGCGGCGCCGTGGCCGAAGGCATGAAGCGCCTGGGCTGGGCCACGCGGCCGCATCTGATTCATGAGTTGCAGGCCGCCGCCGCCGTCGGTCAGATGGGGCTGGCGCAAATGTACGAGACCAAGCTGCGTGAAAACGGCTTGGGCAGCGCGCAGGTGCTGCTCACGCACGCCGACCTGGCCGACCGGGAGCGCTACCTCAATGCGCGTTCTACGCTGTTGACCTTGCTGAAATTGGGTGTGCTGCCGGTGATCAACGAGAACGACACGGTGGTCAACGATGAAATCAAGTTTGGTGACAACGACACGCTGGGCGCGCTGGTGGCCAACCTGGTGGAGGCCGATGCGCTGGTCATCTTGACGGATCAAAAAGGACTCTTCACGGCGGACCCGCGCAAGGATGCGTCGGCCACCTTTGTGCACGAGGCCAAGGCCGGCGACCCGGCGCTGGAGGCGATGGCCGGCGGCGCGGGCTCCAGCCTGGGGCGCGGCGGCATGATCACCAAGATACTGGCGGCCAAGCGCGCTGCCGGCTCCGGCGCCTCGACCGTGATCGCCTGGGGCCGCGAGCCCGATGCGCTGCTGCGCCTGGTTCAAGGCGAGTCGATCGGCACGCTGCTGGTGGCCCAGACCCAGAAAACGCAGGCGCGCAAACAATGGATTGCCGACCACTTGCAGCTGCGCGGCTCGGTGACGGTGGACGGCGGTGCTGTGGTCAAGCTGCGCGATGAGGGCAAGAGCCTCCTGCCGATCGGCATGACGGCCGTGGCGGGCGACTTTTCACGCGGTGACGTGATCGCGATCCGCGCGGCTGACGGCACCGAGATGGCGCGCGGCCTGGCCAACTACGCCGCGGTCGAGGCCAGACTCATCTGCCGAAAGCCGTCGACGGAATTCGAAAAACTGTTGGGCTATGCGGCTGAGCCGGAGATGGTGCACCGGGACAATCTGGTGCTGAGCCGGTAAGCCGGTCAGGCTGCACTGTAAACAACAGCGTTGGGGTCAACGCTCCGGCACCGGCGCCGGACTTCTCAAAGCCCGCACGATGTCGGCCACCGAACGGGCTGGCATCGCGCGACCATCACACGCCCCTTGCCGGGCCAACGCCAGCGCATGGCGAGACCGCAGGTTGTCATTGAGTGACTGCCACTGCGGGTCTTTCACGGCAGACCATCGGCCAATGGTGCTGTACCTGGCATAGGTTTTGACTTCGCCGCTGGCACAGCGAATGCCTTCGTACATGGCGCTAATGGAACCCGTGGCATTCTTGGCCACCATCACATAGCGCACGATGCCGTCCGGCGTAATGACCAGGGTGGCTGGATCAACGCCAAAGCGCAGCGTGACGTAGCTCGGCATGTCGACTGGCACTAAACGGTCCGGGTTGAAAGCCGAAGGCGGCGGCGCCTCGCTTTCTTTCCAGTCGGGATCGACCACAACCTGGGCCGCGCTACCGACGGCCAGCAGCATGAGGCCAAGCCAGAGCAAGTTCTTAAATTTCATGGGTTTTGTCGCTGGTATCCAGAACACGGATGGTCTGCGGATCGGGCTCGAATGAACCGCCCGGGGGAAGTGCGAAATTGGCGCCCGGCAGGGCGTCAAAGGCTTCATCCGCGTCGTGCGGGCGCATGCCCTGGCGCAGGAATCGGTTTCTGATCTCGTGACGCGGCAGATAACGGGCCAGCTCCGTCAGGGCCACCTCGTAGACGCCGCGCTTGAATTCCACCACGGCATCCAAGGGCACCCAGTAGTCGTTCCAGCGCCAGGCGTCGAACTCCGGGTGGCTGGTGGCACGCAGGTTCAAGTCCCAGTCGTGGCCCACCAGTTGCAGCAAGTACCAGATTTGTTTCTGGCCTTTGTAAAAGCCGCGCGCATCGCGGCGAATGTAACGGTCTGGCACCTCATAACGCAACCAGTCTCGGGTGCGGGCAACGATGCGAACGTGCTCCCGCAAGAGCCCCACTTCTTCGTGCAGTTCACGAATCATGGCCTGTTCCGGCGTCTCACCCCGGTCAATGCCACCTTGCGGAAACTGCCAGGAGTGCGTGCGAATTCGCTTGCCCCAAAACACCTGATTTTTCTGGTTGAGCAGGACGATGCCGACGTTAGGCCTAAAGCCTTCGCGGTCAAGCATAATCAAACCCCAATTTTTAAATTGTGTCCATTATGCACAGCAAGCGCTGCGCTTCAAGGGGCGAAGCCCTTAGCCATTCCCGGATTTTTGCCATGAAAGCCTCTCAATTCTTTATTTCCACCCTCAAGGAGGCTCCGGCAGACGCCGAAGTGGTCAGCCACAAGCTGATGACGCGCGCGGGCATGATCAAAAAGCTCGGCGCCGGCATCTACAGTCTGATGCCGATGGGCCTGCGTGTGGTGCGCAAAGTGGAGCAGATTGTGCGCGAAGAAATGAACCGCGCCGGTGCCGTGGAGCTCAGCATGCCGGTGGTGCAGCCAGCCGAGCTCTGGCAGGAAACCGGGCGTTTTGAGAGCAATGGCCCGGAGCTGCTGCGCATCAAGGACCGCCATGGCCGCGATTTCGTGATCCAGCCCACCAGCGAAGAAGTGGTGACTGACATCGCGCGCCAGGAAATCAAAAGCTACAAGCAGTTGCCCAAGAACTTCTACCAGATACAGAGCAAGTTCCGCGATGAACGCCGGCCCCGCTTTGGCCTGATGCGCGGGCGTGAATTCATCATGAAAGACGCCTACAGCTTTGACCGCGACCAGGCGGCTGCCAAGGCCAGCTACCAGGTCATGGCCGCAGCGTATCGGCGCATATTTGACCGCTTTGGCCTGACTTACCGCGCCGTGGCAGCCGACAGCGGCGCCATTGGTGGCGATCTGAGCGAGGAATTTCAGGTGATTGCCGCCACCGGCGAGGATGCCATCGTCTACTGCCCCAACAGCGACTACGCCGCCAACATGGAAAAGGCCGAGGCGCTCACCCCCAGCGGCCCACGGCCGGCCCCAGCGCAGGCCTTCGCCAAGACCCCCACGCCGGGCAAAAGCACCTGCGGCGACGTCGCCGAACTGCTGGGCGTACCGTTGCGGCACACCGTCAAATCTCTGGTGCTGGCGACCGACACGCTCAACAAGGACGCAGAGCTCGTCAAGACCCAGGTCTGGCTGCTGCTGCTGCGTGGCGACCACGACATGAACGAGGTCAAGGTCGGCAAGCTGCCCGGGCTGGCGGCTTTCCGCTTTGCCACGGTGCCCGAAATTGAAGCGCACTTTGGCTGCCTGCCGGGTTATTTGGGGCCGATCGGGTTGCTCAAACCGGTCAACTTGGTGGTGGACCGCGAGGTGGCGCTCATGAGCGACTGGATTTGCGGCGCCAATGAGCCGGACTTTCATATCACCGGTGTCAACTGGGGCCGCGACCTGCCCGAGCCCGCGCTGGTGGCGGACTTGCGCAACGTGGTGGCGGGCGACGCCTCCCCGGACGGCCAAGGCGTGCTGGCGATCGAGCGCGGCATTGAAATCGGCCATGTGTTTTACCTGGGCACCAAATACAGCCAGGCCATGAACGCCACTTTTTTGGACGTCAACGGCAAGCCGCAGTTCATGGAAATGGGTTGCTACGGCATCGGCATCACGCGCCTGCCGGCTGCGGCCATTGAACAAAACCATGACGAGCGCGGCATCATCTGGCCCGACGCCTTGGCGCCTTTTACCGTGGTGCTGTGCCCGATCAGCCCGGAGCGCTTCCCGGAAGTCAAAGCCGCCTCTGACAAGCTCTACGACGAGTTGCTGGCCGCCGGTGTCGATGTGATCCTGGATGACCGCGGTGAGCGACCGGGCGCCATGTTTGCCGACTGGGAGTTGATCGGCGTGCCGCACCGCGTGACCATTGGTGACCGAGGGCTCAAAGCGGGCGAGGTGCAATACCAGCATCGCCGCGATGGCGCAGACACCAACGTGCCCGTCGCCGACGTCCTGGCTTTGATTCAGTCCAGACTCAGCGCGTGATATCACCGGGGGCGACCGCCGTGGTTTCAAGGCGAATGTGCCTCTGGCCCTTGCTGAGCGGGCTTGGACTGCTTTCAATACATGAGCAGGTGTCGGCGGGTCGTCAGGCCGAGGAGCCGCTGGTGGACTCGGTGCGCAGCGCCTTGAGTTCAGCGATTGCCAACCATGCGCCGCCGGTGCCGGAGTTCCCGAACACCGAGTCGCGCCTGCTTTACCTGCGCTGGCTCGGGGCCATGAGCGACAAGCTGCGCAAAAAGAAACCCGACTGGAACGTGCGCCGTGAGTTCCTGCAAACGATCTGGTATGAGAGCCGTCGTGCCGGGCTGGACCCGGCGCTGGTGCTGGGTCTGGTGCAGGTGGAGAGCAATTTTCGCAAATTTGCGATCAGCAGCGTTGGCGCGCGGGGCTATATGCAGGTGATGCCGTTCTGGACGCGCGTGCTGGGCGACGGCGATGCCGGTAAACTGTTTCACATGCAGACCAACCTGCGCTTTGGCTGCGTCATCCTGCGCCACTACCTGGACCGCGAACGCGGCGACCTGTTCCTGGCGCTGGGCCGCTACAACGGCTCGCGCGGCCGAGCGCCGTACCCCAACGCCGTGTTCGGTGCCACCCGGCAGTGGCAGATCAGCGCTAGCTAATTAGCTGGCTTTGGCCGCCAGCGCCTGCTGCAGTTCGCCATTCTGGTACATCTCCATCATGATGTCGGCGCCGCCGATGAACTCGCCCTTGACGTAGAGTTGCGGAATGGTCGGCCACTTGCTGTAGTCCTTGATGCCGGCACGAATTTCCTCGTCTTCGAGCACGTTGACCGTCTTGATCGCCTTCGGGTCGACGCCGCAAGCCTGCAATATCTGGATCGCGCGGCCGGAAAAACCACACTGGGGAAAGGCGGCGTTGCCCTTCATGAAGAGCAGCACCTCGTTGGATTTCACCAGTTCGTCAATGCGTTGTTGTGTGTCGCTCATGTCAGATATATCCTTTGAAAAAGAAGCTTTGATTATTTCACCTTCGGGCGCAGCCCGGCGCGGGTAACCCTGCCTGGCGCAGGGATTGGGGTTGAGTGCTATTTAAAACAGAGCTTCTGATTCTTTAGACACCTGGGCCGCAGGCCCATTGACTATATAAATGCAGGCAATCCGGCGGCTGCGGCCCGTTCCGTCTCGATCCGCCGATGGGCGAAAATAACGCCTTGATCATGACCACCAACACAGGCACACCTATGAAAATTGAAAAAGACACCGCAGTCACCTTGCGCTACAAGCTCAGCGACCGCCTGGGCAAACTGCTCGAGCAAAGCCAGGAGCCGATGGTTTACCTGCACGGCGGCTATGACAACACCTTCCCCAAGCTCGAAGCCGCGCTGGAAGGCCAAATGCCCGGGTTCCAGACCACGCTGGACCTGGAGCCGCAAGATGCTTTTGGCCTGCGCGACGAAAGCCTGGTGCAGACCATCCCCAAGACCCAGTTTCCGCCGGGCGTAAAGGTGGGCGGGCAACTCGAAAGCCGGGGTGAAGATGGACACGCGCAAGCTTTTACCGTCATGAAGATCAAGGGCGACACGGTCATGCTGGACGGCAACCACCCGCTGGCGGGCAAGGCCTTGCGCCTGAGCGTCACCGTGGCCGAGGTTCGCCCCGCCTCGCCCGAAGAGATTACACATCGCCATGTGCACGGCGAGCATGGCCACCATCATTGACGGGCAGGCCTAAATCCCCTCACTCGTCCAGACTGAGCCCGACGCTTGATATCCTGCCTGCGATCAGCTTGCGCACGATGAGCGTCGCGCTGCCCAGGCGCACACGGTCCCCGGCAATGGCGGGGCGTCCCAGTTCGCCGGCCATCCAATCGCCCAGCGCCTGGGATATCTCGGGCGGCGCCGGCAAGCCGTAGAAGGCGCACAGCGGCCCCACCGGCATCGCCGGGTCCAGCGCGAAGTCGCCGAAGACGGCACGCACCTGCGCTTCGTCCCCAGGGTCAGGCAGGGCCACGCCAAGCCAGCGTGCTACCGCGCCAATGGTGCTGCCTTGCAGCAAGAGCGACACCAGCACCACCACAAAGGCTACATTGAACAGCAAGTGCGCCTGTGGCAGGCCCGCCAGCAGCGGAAACAGCGCCAGCACAATGGGCACCGCGCCGCGCAAGCCCACCCAGGAGATGAACCAGGTCTCGCGCGCCGTGAAGCGCAGCGGTGCCAGGCACAGCCAGACCGCCACCGGACGCGCAATGAACATGAGCGTCAAGGCCACCGCCAGCGCGGGCAGCAGGGACGGCAGCAACGACGACGGTGTGACCAGCAGCCCCAGCAACAAAAACATGCCGGCCTGCGCCAACCAGGCGTAGCCGTCCATGGCTGCCAGCGCCGGGGTGACGGCCGCGCTGGCCCGGTTCGCCACGATCAGGCCAAACAAGTAAACCGCCAGAAAGCCCGAGCCCCCGATCAAGCCGGTCGAAGCGAACACCGCAAGCCCGCCGGCGCACAGCAACAGCGCCAGAATGCCGCCGACAGCGTCCTTGCCGGAGACCTTCTTGAGCAGGGCCGCCATGGCGAAGCCGCTGCCCAGGCCGAGCAGCGTGCCCCAGCCGAACTGTTGCACGAAAGACCACGCCAGCGTCGTCCACATGAACCCCGGTCCCGGCGTTGTGAGCGTCGCCAGCGCGATGAAGCTCAGCGTCAGGTAAACCGCCATCGGGTCATTCACGCCGGACTCGATTTCAAGGGTTGCTGCCACGCGCTCGTTCAAGCTCACCCCCGAGCGCGTGAGCAGGGCGAACACCGCGGCCGCATCGGTGGAGCCGACGATTGCGCCCAGGAGCAGCGCTGCGTGCCAATCGAGACCGACGAACAGCACGCCCGCCAAGGCGGTCAGCAGTGCGCACACGGCAACCCCGAGTGTGGCGAGCAGGAAGGCCGGTTTGAGACCAGTCCTGAAGGTGGAGAACGCGGTGCGCAAACCCCCGTCCAGCAAGATGATGGCCAGCGCCACATTGCCGACCCAAAAGCCCAGCCGGAAGTCGTCGAAGCGGTAGCCGCCGAAGCCGTCTTCGCCGGCGAGAATGCCGGCCAGCAGGAACACCAGCAAGAATGAAAAGCCGATGCGCGCAGAAAACAGCCCGGTCAGCACACTGACAAATACAAGGGCCGAGACCGCGAACAAAGGAAGGTTGACGAAATCCATGGGCGTAGTATCCACGACGCTCATGCGGGCGCAAACCGCGCAAATGTGCTCTGGTCGGGCGGGTCACCCGCCGTGCGGCGGTCTCGCGCGTCAGTTACACAGCTGTTTGGGGCGCGTCCGCTGGTTTTGATGCCATCCAGGCGATCAGGGTCGAGCGCATGGCTTCTTCGACCGACATCTCGATCGGCTCAATCCAGCTGCGTGGCACAAACACGGTGTAGCCGCCAATCATGTAGCCCATCGGCAGGTACACCGCTACCGGGTCGCCCTGCGCCATGGCTACGGGCAGACCCCGCATATCCTGGCGCGTGACCAAGCCGACGATGGAGAGTTCCTGCCCGGGCTTGCGCAGCACCACAACCTGTTGGCTGTCTTTCTTTTGGGTTGAGAAGAAGTCGGCGAAGTTCTTGAGCGAGGAATAGATGCTCTTGACCACCGGCAGGTTGGTGAACGGCAGCTCGACCCAGGGCATCAGCCGCGCCGCGTAGGGCTGCGAGATCACAAAACCAATGCCCACGATCAGCGCCACGCCCAGCGCAATACCGAGACCGGGCAGGTAGAAGTCGCCAATGATGGGGCGCACGACGCTCATGGCGATGGAATCGATCCAGGAGGCAAAAAGGAAAAGTACATAGACCGTCAGGCCCACGGGCAAGATGGCAAACAGACCACGGAAAAAATACTGGTACAGAGGTTTCATGAAGGATTTCAATCGAGTGTTGCGGTCAAGGTTGGCGTGCGCGGGTTCAGTGCCAGCATAGCAGCCGGGCCGCGCGGGGCTCACGCGTCAAGAAGCGCTTGGTGGCCCGGCGATCAGGCGGGGCGTGAACGGCCACCGCTGCAGCGCTCGATGCCGTTCAAATCGCGCCGCGATTGCACGTCCTTGAAACCCGCCGCCAATAGCAAGTCGCGCACCTTGGCGGCCTGGTCGTAGCCGTGCTCCAGCAGCAGCCAGCCACCGGGGCGCAAATGGGCCGGGGCCTGGCTGATGATCTGGCGAATGTCATCAAGGCCATCGGCGCCACTGGTCAGGGCCTGCAGCGGCTCGTGAGTCAGGGCGGCCAAATGCGCGTCCTGCGAGGCAATGTAGGGCGGGTTCGAGACGATCAGGTCAAAGCGGGCCGAGGGCTGCGCCAAGGCGGCCAACCAGCTGCCCTGATGGAACCGCAGCGCCAGTCCGAGGCGCTGGGCGTTGGCCTGCGCCACGGCGAGCGCGTCAAAGCTGAAGTCAATCGCGCTCACGTCCAGCGCAGGCCGGGCCGCTTTGAGTGCCAGCGCGATGGCGCCGCTGCCGGTGCCCAGATCAAGCGCGCGCAGGCTGGGGGCTTGGGCCAGCGCCGTTTGAATCGATGCCGCCTGCAGAACCGCCAGCGCCCAATCCACCAGCGTTTCGGTGTCGGGCCGCGGCACCAGCACACGCTTGTCCACCCGCAGCTCCAGGCTGAAAAACTCTTGGTGGCCGGTGATATAGGCCAGTGGCTCGCCGCCGGCGCGGCGCTGCACAGCGGCGTCCAGCGCGGCTTGCACCGCTGTCTGTAGTTCGTCCGTGTCGTGCGCCAGCAACCACGCGCGCTCCTGCGCCGACTTGCCGAGCGCGTGCAGCAGGAGCAACTGCGCGTCAAGCCGCTCCAGGCCCCGAGCTTGGGCCTGGCGCAGGGCTTGCGCGACGGTCAGTGCGTCCATCGGGTGTCTACATTTGTCAAAAATAAGAGCACTATAGTCATAGTACACGTGGGCTAGAGGTCAATTTTATTCAAAAAAATGACCAAATCAGCCACCGGCGCCCACTTCGAGCGCCGCCAGCTGCTGCGCGGCCTCATAGGCCTGCAGCGCCTGCACCACGTCGTCCAGATCGCCTTCCATGATGCCCAGCAGCTTGTACAGCGTCAGGTTGATGCGGTGGTCGCTCAAGCGCCCCTGCGGGAAGTTGTAGGTGCGGATGCGGTCGCTGCGGTCACCGCTGCCAATCAGCCCCTTGCGCTCGGCCGCGTCTTTGGCCGCCCGCTCGCTGCGGTCTTTTTCATGGATGCGGGCGGTCAGCACCTTGAGCGCTTGCGCCTTGTTGCTGTGCTGGCTGCGCCCGTCCTGGCACTCGGCCACGATGCCGGTGGGCAGGTGGGTGATGCGCACGGCCGAGTCGGTCTTGTTGATGTGCTGGCCGCCGGCACCGCTGGCGCGGTAGGTGTCGATGCGCAGGTCGGCCGGGTTGATCTGGATCGCCACCGCTTCGTCGGGCTCGGCCAGCACCGCCACGGTGCAGGCGCTGGTGTGAATGCGGCCTTGCGTCTCGGTGACGGGCACGCGCTGCACGCGGTGGCCGCCGGACTCGAACTTGAGCGCGCCGTAGACGCCTGAGCCACCAGACGAATTGCCGTCTTGGCCGTCGATCTTGAGCACCACTTCCTTGTAGCCGCCCAGTTCGCTGAGCGACTCGCTGATGATCTGGGCCTTCCAGCCGCGGCGCTCGCAGTAGCGCGTGTACATGCGCAGCAGATCCGCCGCAAACAGGGCCGATTCGTCACCGCCGGTGCCGGCGCGGATTTCGACAAAGGCGTTGCGCGCGTCGTCCGGGTCTTTGGGCAACAGCATGCGCTGCAGCTCGCCTTCGAGTTTTTGCAGCTCAGAGCTGGCGCTGTCGATCTCTTCTTGCGCCATCGCCGCCATCTCGGGCTCGGCGCCAGAGCTGCGCAGCAGTTCCTGGGCGCCGCTCAGGTCGGCCTCGCATTGCTGGTAGCGGGCCCAGCGCCCGGCCACGGCCAAGACCTCGGTGTGCTCGCGGGACAGCAGCAGGAACTGCTTCATGTCGCGCATGATGTCTTCGCGTGACAGCAGGAATTCAAGCTCACCGAGGCGGTCGGTGTAGCGGGCGAGTTGTTGGCGAAGAAAGGTTTTCATGGGGTGATCAAAAGGTGGCTCGGCAAGGGTGCGAAGGTGCAAGGGTGCGGGCTTGGCTTGGCTTGGCTTGGCTCAGCCAGAACGGTTCATATCCGGGAGAGAAAAATTCCCGTTCGCCCTGAGCTTGTCGAAGGGCTGGCGGGTGTGCGGATGAGCGTCGCTAACGCTGGGCGCAGGCGTGCTTCGCCGCCGGGGCGCCCCAAGGCGAAGCGGCCCCCCCGGGGGGCAGCGCAGTACACGAAGTGACAAGCGTGGGGCTCATACTTTTTACCGCTCTTTGCGCAAGAAAAAGTGCTGGATCGCGGCGCTGGCGCGCTCGCGCGCTGTAGCGTCGCTGGCGCGCAGCTCGGCCATTGCGCCGTGCAGCATCTTTTGTGTCAGGCCTTTGGAGAGCGCCTCCAGCACCGCGTCGACGTCTTCGCCCTTGGCCAGCAGCTTGCGCGCGCGTGCCAGCTCCGCCGTGCGCCATTCGTCGGCCTGGGCGTTGAGTTGTTGGATCAAAGGCACCGAGCCACGCTGATCGACCCAGTGCATGAAGCTCAGCACGCCGGCGTCCACGATCGCTTCAGCCTGCGCCACCGCGGCTTGGCGGCTGGCCTGCGCGGTCTGCACCACGCCGGCCAGGTCGTCCACGGTGTAGAGGTAGACGTCTTCCAGCGCCTTGACTTCAAGCTCGATGTCGCGCGGCACGGCCAGGTCGACCATGAACATCGGGCGGCGTTTGCGCTTCTTCAACGCCCGCTCCACCGCGCCCAGGCCAATGATGGGCAGCGTGCTGGCGGTGCAGCTCACCACCGCGTCAAATTCATGCAGCCGGTCCGGCAAGTCGGCCAGGCGCATGACCTCCGCCCCAAAGCGGCGCGCCAGCTTTTCGCCGTTTTCCAGCGAGCGGTTGGCAATGGCGATGGACTTGGGGTTTTTGGCAGCAAAGTGGGTCGCGCACAGCTCGATCATCTCGCCCGCGCCCACAAACAGAATCTTCACCTGGCTCAGGTCTTCAAACAACTGCCCGGCCAGTCGCACGGCGGCGGCGGCCATGCTGATGGAGTGCGCGCCGATCTCGGTCGAACTGCGCACCTCTTTGGCCACAGCAAAGGAGCGCTGGAACAGCTGGCTCAGCGTGTTGCCGAGCGCACCGGCAGCTTCGGCCGCGCGCACCGCGTTCTTGATCTGACCCAGAATCTGCGTCTCACCGAGCACCATCGAGTCCAGGCCACTGGCGACGCGAAAGGCGTGGCGTGCCGCCAGATCGTCTTGCAGCGTGTAGGAGTGGCTGCGCAGCAGGGTGGACGAGACACCGCCGGTCTGGGCCAGCCAGTCCAGCGTGTGCTCCAGCTCGGGTTTGTCACCGGCGCAGTAGATCTCGGTGCGGTTGCAGGTGGAGATCAGCGCCGCCTCGGGCTGGCGCGACATGGACGAGCGCAAAGCGCACAAAGTGGGCTCGACCTGATCGAGCGCGAACGCGAAACGACCGCGCAGATCGAGCGGCGCGGTCGTGTGATTGATGCCCAAGGTCCAGACTGCCATGATTGAATTATAAAATCATCGGGCGCCGACACATGCCACCCCCCTTTTCATGGCCCTGGACCCCCTTATTGATGGACCCGCTTGCTATTCTGAATCACCTGTTCAATTTCATCGCGCCGGCCCTGTGGCTGGCACTGCTGCTGCCGATTCTGGCGCGGTTATTTATGAAAAAACGAACGTTAGCCCGCTCCCTGTATGCGCAGGCAGCTATTAATTTTGCTGCGTCTGTGTCCGTGCTGGTGCTTGGCTTGATGGTATTTGGTGATGACGGCAAGATGCTCACCTACCTCGCCATGGCGCTGGCTGGCGCCACCAGCCAGTGGCTGATGCGCCGCGCCTGGCTCAATTAGTTGGCGGGCGGCTGGCGCGCCGGGGCAAAGCAGTCGATGCGGTCGGTGATCAGGCCGTCGATCCCCAAGTCGATCAAACGCTGCGCCTGGGCCGGCTCGTTCACGGTGTAGCTCAGGGTACGCATGGCGGCACCGCGCGCTTGCGCCACCGTGGAGGGGTCCCAGAGCAGTTGGTCGCAGACAATGGCGACGCAGTCCAGCGAGCGGGCCGCCTCCAGCCAACCGCTCCACAACGCATCGAGCAAGAGCGCGCGCGGCAGTTGCGGCTGAGCGCCCTGGGCGGCTTCAAGCGCCGGCACATCAAAGGAGCTAAGCAGCGGGGGCACACCAGCGTCAGCCCAGAGCCGGGCCGCATGCTCGGCCACCACCTGGCCGGTCTGGCGCTCCAGCCCGGGTGTGGGTTTGATCTCCAGATTGACAAAATAGGCGTTCGCCCGGCAAAAGCGGGCAACCGCAGCCAGGCTGGCGAGCGGCTCGCCGGCAAAGGCGCGTGAATGCCAGCTGCCCGCGTCCAACTGCGACAGCGTGGCCCAGGGGTGGTCACCGCCCACGGTACTGAGCCCGGCGCCCAACTGCTCTTGGGCGTTGCTGGTGCGCACCAAGGTGTCGTCGTGCAGCAGGAAGGGTACGCCGTCCAGGCTCAGCTTGACGTCGCACTCGAACATGCGGTAACCGTGGCTGGCGCCCACCCGAAACGCCGCCAGCGTGTTTTCGGGTGCCAGCTGGCCCGCGCCGCGGTGTGCGATCCAGCGCGGGTAGGGCCAGGGCTTGACAGGATGGGGCATGATTTTGCGCTCCGTGGGTTGTGCCGCCATGCATCATAGAGGTGTCCACCACGGCGGTAGGTGCATGTGCGCTGCGGTAACATCGCCTGCCCAGCCCGGGCGCGCCTGTCTTTTGTGCAGGGTTGCCGCAAAAGGGCTGTAATCACAAGAAACCGATGAACGCACCCCTCAAGCTCACCTCTTTGCTGCCCGCTGGCGTTAGCGCGCCGCACAGCCAGGAACGCATTCGCGAAATTCCCTACAACTACACCTCGTTTTCTGACCGCGAAATCGTCATTCGACTGCTTGGGGCTTCGGCCTGGGACTGGTTGAACCGCCTGCGCGACGAGCGCCGCACCGGCCGGTCGGCGCGCATGTTGTACGAGGTCTTGGGCGATATCTGGGTGGTGCAGCGCAACCCCTATTTGCAGGACGACCTGCTGGACAACCCGAAACGCCGCGTACTGCTGGTCAATGCGCTGCACCATCGCCTCGATGAAGTGCAAAAGCGCCGCACGCCGCACAATGATCCCGAGCGCGATGCCCTGGTGGGCGAGCTGCTCAAGGCAGCAAGCGATGCGGTGCAGGCCTTTGACGCCTCCTTTGTCGAAGCCGCAGCGCTGCGGCGCAAGACCCAGCGGGTGCTGCTCAAGCTCACCGCCAAAGACAACATCAAGTTTGACGGTCTGTCACGCGTGAGCCATGTCACCGACGCCACCGACTGGCGCGTCGAGTACCCGTTTGTGGTGCTGACGCCCGATACCGAGGCCGAGATGGCGGGCCTGGTCAAAGGCTGTATCGAGCTGGGCCTGACCATCGTCCCGCGCGGCGGTGGCACCGGCTACACCGGCGGCGCGATTCCCCTGACCTGGAAGAGCGCGGTGATCAACACCGAAAAGTTAGAAACCATGACCGAGGTCGAGATGGTGCAGCTGCCTGGCCTGGACCAACCCGTGGCCACGGTGTGGACCGAAGCCGGGGTCGTAACCCAGCGCGTGTCGCAGGCAGCCGAGCGCGCCGGATTCGTGTTTGCGGTCGATCCGACCTCGGCCGAAGCCTCCTGCATTGGCGGCAACATCGCGATGAACGCGGGTGGCAAAAAGGCCGTGTTGTGGGGCACCTCGCTGGACAACCTGGCGAGCTGGCGCATGGTGACGCCGCAGGCCGAGTGGCTCGAAGTCACGCGTCTGAATCACAACCTGGGCAAGATCCACGACGCGGCGCTGGCCAGTTTTGAGTTGAAGTATTTCAAGGCGGACGGCAAGACGCCGATCCGCACCGAGCGGCTCGACATTCCCGGCAAGACCTTCCGCAAGGAAGGCCTGGGCAAGGACGTGACCGACAAGTTTCTAAGCGGCCTGCCAGGCATTCAAAAAGAAGGCTGCGATGGCCTGATCACCAGTGCGCGCTGGGTGGTGCACCGCATGCCGACGCACACCCGCACCGTGTGTCTGGAGTTTTTTGGCAATGCCAAGGACGCCGTGCCCAGCATTGTCGAAATCAAGGACTACATGTTTGCCGAAGCGGCGCGCTCGGGCGTGCTGCTGGCCGGGCTGGAGCATCTCGATGACCGCTACCTGAAAGCGGTGGGCTACGCCACCAAGAGCAAGCGCGGCGCCGCCTTGAGCAGTGGCGGCGTGCCCAAGATGGTGCTGTTTGGCGACATTGCCGGTGATGACGCCGATGCGGTCGCGCGCGCCACCAGCGAGGTGGTGCGCATCGCCAACTCACGCCATGGCGAGGGCTTTATTGCCATCAGCCCGGAGGCGCGCAAGAAGTTCTGGTTAGACCGCAAGCGCACCGCCGCCATCAGCCGCCACACCAACGCCTTCAAGATCAACGAAGACGTCGTCATTCCGCTGCCGCGCATGGCCGAGTACACCGACGGCATCGAGCGCATCAACATCGAGCTCAGCCTTACCAATAAGCTGGCGCTCTGTGACGCGCTGCAGGCATTTTTTGCCCAGGGGAATCTGCCCCTGGGCAAGCAGGACGATGCGAATGGCGTCGCCTCAGCCGAACTGCTCGAAGATCGCGTGGCGCAAGCGTTGGGCCTGCTGGCCGAAGTGCGCCTGCTGTGGGCGACTTGGTTGCAGGACGTGGACGTCTTGTTCCCGCAGTTGCAGGAGCACAGCCTGCGCGCCAGCTGGAAGACGCAGCTGCGCGCCCCGCTGCAGCAAATCTTCTCCGGGGCGGCGTTCGAGCCGATTCTGCGCGAGTGCAACACCATTCACCAGCGCGTGCTCAAAGGCAGGGTCTGGGTTGCGCTGCACATGCACGCCGGTGACGGCAATGTGCACACCAACATCCCCGTCAACAGCGACGACTACGAGATGCTGCAAGCCGCCCATGCGGCCGTCAAACGCATCATGGCGCTGGCGCGCTCGCTCGACGGCGTGATCTCGGGCGAGCACGGCATTGGCATCACCAAGCTGGAGTTCCTGAGCGACGAAGAATTGCAGCCCTTCATGGACTACAAGGCCCGCATCGACCCCGAAGGGCGCTTCAACAAGGGCAAGCTGCTACGCAATAAAGAGCTGCTTACGCAAGAAGGACGGGGGCTAGAGCCTGATTTGATGCATGCGGACCTGAGCAATGCCTACACCCCCAGCTTTGGCCTGATGGGGCACGAGTCGCTCATCATGCAGCAGTCCGACATTGGCGCCATTGCCGACAGCGTGAAGGACTGCCTGCGCTGCGGCAAGTGCAAGCCGGTGTGCGCCACCCATGTGCCGCGCGCCAATTTACTCTACAGCCCGCGCAACAAGATTCTGGCGACCTCGCTCCTGGTCGAAGCCTTCTTGTACGAAGAGCAAACGCGCCGAGGCGTGAGCATCAAGCATTGGCAGGAGTTTGAAGACGTCGCCGACCATTGCACCGTGTGCCACAAATGCCTGTCGCCGTGCCCGGTCAACATCGACTTTGGCGACGTGACCATGAACATGCGTAACCTGCTGCGCAAGATGGGCAAGAAAAGCTTCCGGCCAGCGGGCGCTGCGGCCATGTTCATGCTCAACGCCACCAACCCGCAGACCATCAAATTAACGCGCGCAGTCATGACCAAACTGGCGATCAGGGGCCAGCGCTTTGCGGCGGATATGCTGCGCACGCTGTCGCGCCCGCAGACCAAGGCGCCACCGGCCACGCTGGGCACGGCGCCTTTGCGCGAGCAGATCATTCACTTCGTCAACAAGAAGTTGCCCGGTGGGCTGCCCAAGAAGACGGCGCGCGCCTTGCTCGACATCGAAGACAAGGACTACGTGCCGATCATCCGCAACCCGCAGACCACCACGGCCGAGACCGAGGCGGTGTTTTATTTCCCCGGTTGCGGCTCGGAACGCCTGTTCAGCCAGGTCGGGCTGGCCACGCAAGCAATGCTGTGGCATGCCGGCGTGCAGACCGTGCTGCCGCCGGGCTACCTGTGCTGCGGCTACCCGCAGCGCGGCGGCGGCGAGTTTGACAAGGCAGAGAAAATCATCACCGACAACCGGGTGCTGTTTCACCGCGTCGCCAACACGCTCAACTACCTCGACATCAAAACCGTGGTGGTGAGCTGCGGCACCTGTTTTGACCAGTTGCAGGGCTACGAATTCGACAAGATTTTCCCCGGCAGCCGCATCATCGACATCCATGAATACCTGCTGGAAAAAGGCATCACACTGGCCAATGCGGGGGCCTTCCTGTTCCACGACCCCTGCCACAGCCCGATGAAGCTGCAGGAGCCGATCAAGACCGTGAAAGCCTTGTTGGGCAACAACGTGATCCAGTCGGAGCGCTGCTGTGGTGAGTCGGGCACGCTGGCGTTGAACCGGCCCGATGTCTCGACGCAGGTGCGCTTTCGCAAGGAAGAAGAAATTCTCAAAGGCGAGGCCCAGTTGCGTGCCCAGGGACTGTTGGGTGCCAAAGAGAACGTGAAGATATTGACCTCCTGCCCGGCCTGCCTGCAGGGCCTGAGCCGATTTGGCGAAGACCTGAACAACGGTTTGCTGGAGGCCGACTACATCGTGGTCGAGATGGCGAACCAGATTCTGGGTAAAGCGTGGATGCCTGAGTACGTCAGACAAGCCAATGACGGCGGCATTGAACGCGTGCTGGTTTAAGGCATGAACGACGCAAGCTGCCCCCTGTGTGCCGATGCTGGCGGTGCGTTGGTGTTTCAGGCTGAAAAATTCCGGGTGATCCGGGCGCAGGAGGCCGCTTTCCCGGCCTTTTACCGCGTGGTCTGGACGGCGCATGTGGCCGAGTTGTCGGACCTTGACCTGGAGGATCGCGCCCTGTGCATGGCGGCGGTGTGCGCGGTGGAACAGGCCTTGCGTGAGCAACTGCAGCCCACCAAGGTCAACCTGGCCGCCTTGGGCAACGTCGTGCCGCACCTGCACTGGCATGTGGTTGCGCGCTTTGACTGGGACAGCCATTTTCCGGCGCCGCTGTGGGGCTCGCCGCAGCGCCCGGTGGACGGGACGGCAGTGGCGGCCCTTGCCGCGCGCCTGGACGCGGTGGACGACGCGATAGCGCGGGCGCTTTCGGTGTCATGTTTTTTGTAGTTTCTAGTTGCTAATTCAAAGAGAGGTGGTTCATATGGCAGGTTTGCAGGCAGGCGCGCCGACGCCCCAGGCGATCACGGTGCACAGCCAGTCCAAGGTTCTGGAGGTGACGTTTTCCGATGGCGCCAGCTTTCGTCTTCCCTTTGAGTTGATGCGCGTGTACTCGCCCTCGGCCGAAGTGGCCGGCCACGGGCCGGGGCAAGAGGTATTGCAGACCGGCAAGCGAGATGTCGAACTCGCCGGGCTGGAGCCGGTCGGCAACTACGCCATCCAGCCCGCGTTCTCGGATGGCCATGACTCGGGCATCTTTTCCTGGGACTATCTCTATTTTCTGGGTTCCCAGCAGGACAAGCTGTGGGCTGACTACAACGCCCGCCTCACGGCCGCCGGCGTGGATCGGGATGCGCCGATGCCCGAGAAAGCCGGGAAAAGCTGTGCCAGCCATTGAGTCGGGCTTTAATTTAAATTGATAGCTGCTTACCCAATTAACACGGGGGCTACAGCCTGATTTCATCTAAAACATTTTCAAACTGCCATGGCCTGCGCTCTGCCTGATAATTGGCTTTCTATTCTCAGTTTGGTATTGCACTCATGACGACAACACATTTTGGCTACAAGTCGGTAGATGAAGCCGAGAAGGCAAAGCACGTGCGGGGCGTGTTTGACTCCGTGGCGCCCAAATACGACCTGATGAACGACTTGATGTCGATGGGGCTGCACCGCGCCTGGAAGGCCTTCACGGTGATGGTGGCCAATGTGCGTGAGGGCTATCAGGTGCTTGACATTGCCGGTGGCACCGGTGACCTGGCGCTGGCTTTTTCCAAAAAAGTGGGCAAAAGCGGGCGGGTGGTCCATACCGACATCAACGAGGCGATGTTGCGCACCGGGCGCAATCGCCTGCTCGATGCCGGGGTGGTGCTGCCGACGGTGGTGTGCGACGCTGAAAAGCTGCCGTTCCCGAGCAATCACTTTGACGTGGTCAGCGTGGCGTTTGGCCTGCGCAACATGACGCAAAAGGACCAGGCGCTGGCCGAGATGAACCGGGTACTCAAAACCGGTGGCAAATTGCTGGTGCTGGAGTTCTCCAAGGTGGCGCCGCCTTTGGAAAAAGTTTACGACTGGTATTCGTTCAAGGTGTTGCCCAAGTTGGGGCAACTGGTGGCGGGCGATGACGCCAGCTACCGCTACCTGGCCGAGTCGATTCGCATGCATCCGGGCCAGGAGGAGCTCAAAGTCCTGATGAAGAATAATGGCTTTGGTCATGTGGATTACCACAACCTCACCGGTGGGCTGGTAGCCTTGCACGTTGGAATCAAGTGTTGAGACAGTTGTGATGTTGGAAAACATCGTCAGTTGGTAAAATTTTTTTTGGAGACATGATGAAGATTTGGTCCTTTATATTGGCGGCATTTGTGTTGATGGCAGGCTTTCATGCCGAGGCAGCCCGTTTCGGGGGCGGCAAATCCTTTGGCAAGCAGTCGAGCAATGTGACGCAGCGACAAGCCGCGCCCAAGCCGCCTCCTGCAGCGCCAGGGGCCGCTGCGGGGGTGGCGCCCAAGAAGCCTTGGGGCGCCATGCTGGGCGGTCTGGCCGCTGGCTTGGGCTTGGCTTGGCTGGCCAGTTCCCTGGGTTTCGGTGAAGGTATGGCTCAATTCATGATGTTCGCCCTGCTGGCGCTCGTGATCATGATGGCCTTTGCCTGGTACAAGCGGTCGCGCCAGGGTGCGCCATCGCCAACCTCAGGTAAATCACCGTTTGCCTTTCAAGGCGCAGCACCGGCCGGCGGCGCGCAGATGCCCGCCAGCTATCGGCCCGAGAATGTAGGCAACGACGCGTCTGCCCGTCCCTGGGAGCGCAGCAGCATGGCCTTTGATGCCCTGAAGACAGCGCCGGCAGCGGGTTCGATGATTGGCTCGGGCCTGGCGGGTTCGCAAAACTGGGGCGTTCCCGATGGCTTTGACGCCGAGGGTTTTCTCACGTCGGCAAAAGGCAATTTTGTGTCGCTGCAGGCGGCTTGGGACAAGTCGGACATCAACGCCCTGCGCGTCATGATGACCGACACCATGCTCAAAGAGATTCAGGCGCAGCTCGCCGAGCGCGAAGCCCACACCGGCGGCCCGGTCAACCTGACCGATGTGGTCATGATCGAAGCGCAGCTTTTGGGCATTGAAGACACGGGCGACGAGTACATGGCCAGTGTCGAGTTTTCCGGCATGATCCGCGAAGAGCCTTCGGCTGGTGCCAGCCCGTTCCGCGAAGTGTGGAACATGACCAAGAGCAAGAGCGGCAAGAGTGGCTGGCTGGTCGCCGGGGTACAGGCGCTGCAATAGCTCAAGGTGCACAGGATCCGGGACCGCAATCACCGTCGACTGCGGTAACAGGCTGATTTCAGGGAATAATCGGGGACTATGGCAACACAGTCCCCTTTTTCTTTGTTGGAGAGTCTTCTCCAAAACCTTCCCCCACTGCCCAATTTGCATCCGCCCGATTGGGCCGTTGATGAGGCGCAGCGGCGCATCGTCTTGCTGCTCAATCACATCTTGATGCAGGAAACCGAGGCGACCAGCCGCCTGGCGCGACAAAAAGGGCGGGTCGTTTTGATGCAATGGCGCTCCTTTGCGCTCAAGCTGACGGCCACGCCGGCGGGTTTGTTCGACCTTGCCACGGCGCAAGCCAAGCCCGACTTGGTGCTGGCTGTTTCTGAAGAGTCACCGTGGGCGCTGGTGCAAGGCGCACTGCGCGGCGACAAGCCGCCGGTGCGCATTGCAGGCGATGTGCAACTGGCTGCCGAGGTGAACTGGCTGGTCGATCACGTGCGCTGGGATATTGAAGAAGACCTGGCGCGGCTGATGGGCGATGCGCCCGCGCATACCTTGGGTCAAGCGGCGCGCAGCATGGCGGCGAGTCTGCGCCAGTTTCTGGGCAATGCAGTGGCACCCGGCCCGACCAAGGCGCCAACATGAGGCGTTTGTTTCGCGGCGTCTTCATCGTCTGGATGTTGCTGCGATTTGGCCTTGACGAGTTGTTTCTGACGAGCTTTCGCAAGCCCTGGTTGCACGCCTTGGCCCGCATGGTGTCGATCGGGCGCAATCTTGAGGCGCCGCGCGGGCAACGGATTCGTGAGGCGCTGGAGAGCCTGGGCCCGATTTTCGTCAAGTTCGGCCAAGTGCTGTCGACCCGACGCGACTTGCTGCCGCTCGATATTGCCGATGAGCTGGCCCGCCTGCAGGATCGGGTGCCGCCGTTTGACAGTGATGTGGCCATCGCCTCCATTGAACGGGCATTCAATAAAAAAGTGGGCGACATTTTTGTCTCGTTTGAACGGGTGCCGGTGGCCAGTGCCTCGATTGCCCAGGTCCACTTCGCGGTGTTGAAAGACCGGGACGGTCGCGAGCGCGAGGTGGCGGTCAAGGTGTTGCGCCCCGGCATGATGCTGGCCATTGAAAAAGACCTGAGCCTGATGCGCATGATGGCGGGCTGGGTCGATAGCCTCTCCAACGGCGGCAAGCGCCTGAAACCGCGTGAAGTGGTGGCCGAGTTTGACAAGTACCTGCACGACGAGCTTGACTTGATCCGTGAAGCGTCCAGCGCTGCGCAGTTGCGCCGCAACATGGCGGGGCTCAATCTGGTGCTGATCCCGGAGATGTTCTGGGACTATTGCACGACCGAAGTCATCGTGATGGAGCGCATGCACGGGGTGCCCGTCAGTCAGGTGGAGCGCCTCAAGGCCGCCGGCGTTGACATCCCCAAGCTGGCACGCGATGGCGTCACGATTTTCTTCACACAGGTGTTTCGTGATGGCTTTTTTCATGCCGACATGCACCCCGGCAACATCCAGGTCAGCATTGACCCTGCGACCTTTGGCCGCTACATCTCACTCGATTTTGGCATTGTGGGGACGCTGACGGGGTCGGACAAAGAGTACCTGGCGCAAAACTTCACGGCGTTTTTCCGGCGCGACTACAAGCGGGTCGCCGAGTTGCACATCGAGTCGGGCTGGGTGCCGCCGGCGACCCGGGTCGATGAGCTGGAGTCGGCCATCCGCTCGGTGTGCGAACCCTACTTTGACCGGCCGCTGAAAGATTTCTCGCTCGGCATTGTCTTGATGCGGCTGTTCCAGACCTCGCGGCGCTTCCATGTCGAAATTCAACCGCAGCTGGTGCTGCTGCAAAAGACGCTGCTCAACATCGAAGGCCTGGGTCGCCAACTCGACCCGGACCTGGACCTGTGGAGCACGGCCAAACCGTTTCTGGAGAAGTGGATGATTGACCAACTGGGGCCGAAAATGCTGGTCGATCAGTTGCGCAACGAGGCCCCGCTCTATGCCAAACTGATCCCCGAGTTGCCGCGGCTGCTGGTTGACTTTCTGAAACACAGCAAGTCCGGGCAGGGCGGAGAACTCGCCGCGCTGCTGGCCGAGCAAAAACGCACCAACCGTTTGTTGCAGGCATTCCTGTATGGGGCGGCCGGATTTGCGCTAGGCCTGGTCGTCATGCAGGTGATTGTGCGGGTGCGGGTTTTCTAGTCAGCGCGCTTGGCTGGGTGGCGCTTTATAATGCCGGGCTTTGCTACCTGAAACCCGAGTCGTAATGCCATGCCAATTTATGCCTATAAATGTGAGTCCTGCGGGTTTGCCAAGGACGTGCTGCAAAGGATGTCGGATGCCTTGCTCACCGAGTGTCCGTCCTGCGGTGCCTCTAGCTTCAAGAAGCAACTGACCTCGGCGGGCTTCCAGCTCAAAGGTTCTGGCTGGTACGCCACCGATTTCAAGGGCGGTGCACCCGCGACCGCTGCCACCGAAACCGCCGCTCCCGCGGCCACAGACAGCAGCCCCAGCACGGCGGCCACGCCGCAGGTTACCCAGCCCAGCGAGAGCGCCACCGCAAAATCAGTAGCCGCACCGGCAGCCGCAGCCACCGGTGGTTGCGCCGGCGGTTGCGCCTGCCATTAACGCTCGCCAACCAGAAACGCTGGAATTCTCGTGCCAATCAAAAAGTACCTGCTCACTGGCTTACTGGTCTGGTTGCCATTGGCCATCACCATTTGGGTGCTGCTGTGGCTGGTCGGTCTGCTCGACGCGATTTTTGGCGGTGTCTTGACGGGCCTGGTGGCCCTGACCCCCAACGCTGCCGGCACCCTGATCGAGCCGCTGCGTCGCATTCCCGGCCTGGGTGTCGTGCTGGTCTTTAGCGCCTTGCTGCTCACCGGTGCGCTGGTCTCCAATGTGGCAGGTCGCTGGTGGCTGGCGCAATGGGACCGGCTGTTTGCCCATATTCCGGTTTTCAAGACCATTTACAACAGCGTCAAGAAAGTGTCGGATACACTTTTTTCAAGCAATGGCAATGCGTTTCGCAAGGCCATGCTGGTCCAGTATCCGCGCGCCGGGGTCTGGACGATTGCGTTCCAGACCGGCACGCCCGGCGGCGAGGTGGCTGAGCACCTTGGGGCTGATTTTGTGAGTGTCTATGTGCCGACGACGCCGAACCCGACCAGTGGTTTTTTCCTGCTGCTGCCACGCGCTGAAGTGATTGAATTGCAGATGAGTGTCGACGAAGCGCTGACCTATGTGATTTCCATGGGCTCGGTGGCGCCAACGGCCGCGATTCGGCTGGCACCCAAGCAAGTTCCTCTTTAATTTCTCGATAACCTGTACCGCCTTGTGAGGCGGGCTTTGAAAGTTGTTTATGGCCATGCGCTCTCATTATTGCGGTCTTGTGACCGACGCCCTGTTGGGTCAAACCGTGACCCTGTGCGGCTGGGTCAATCGTCGGCGCGACCATGGCGGCGTGATCTTTGTTGATATTCGCGACCGTGAAGGTTACGTGCAGGTGGTGTGCGATCCGGACCGTGCTGACATGTTCAAAGTGGCTGAGGGTCTGCGCAACGAGTTCTGCATTCAGGTCAAGGGTCTGGTGCGCGCTCGCCCCGAAGGCACTGTCAACGAAGGCCTCAAGAGCGGCAAGATCGAGGTGCTGTGCCATGAGTTGACCGTGCTCAATCCCTCGGTCACACCCCCGTTCCAGCTTGACGATGACAACCTGAGCGAGACCACGCGCCTGACGCACCGGGTGCTGGACTTGCGCCGCCCCTACATGCAAAACAATTTGATGCTGCGTTACCGCGTGGCCATGGAGGTGCGCAAGTTCCTCGATGCCAATGGCTTCATTGACATCGAGACCCCGATGCTGGGCAAGTCCACCCCCGAGGGCGCGCGCGACTATCTGGTGCCGAGCCGCGTCCATGACGGTCACTTCTTTGCCTTGCCGCAAAGCCCGCAGCTGTTCAAACAGTTGTTGATGGTGGCCGGCTTTGACCGCTATTACCAGATCACCAAGTGCTTCCGTGACGAAGACCTGCGCGCTGACCGTCAGCCCGAATTCACGCAGATTGACATTGAGACCTCGTTCCTGAGTGAGCAAGAGATTCGCGACATGTTCCAGGGCATGATCACGACCGTCTTCAAGACCACCTTGAATGTTGACCTGGGCGAATTCCCCGTGATGGCCTATTCCGAGGCGATGCATCGCTATGGTTCCGACAAGCCTGATCTGCGTGTCAAGCTCGAATTCACCGAGTTGACGGACGTGATGACGGACGTGGACTTCAAGGTGTTCTCGGGCGCCGCGACCATGAAGGGTGGCCGCGTGGCGGGCCTGCGTATTCCGGGCGGCGCACGCGAGACCGGCGGCTTGACCCGGGGTGAGATTGACGCTTACGCCGAGTTCGTCAAAATCTACGGCGCCAAGGGGCTGGCGTACATCAAGGTCAATGACCTGAGCAAAGGGCGCGAGGGTCTGCAGTCGCCCATCGTCAAGAATATTCACGACAAGGCGCTTGCCGACGTGCTGGCCCGCACCGGCGCGCAAGATGGAGACCTGATTTTCTTTGGTGCGGACAAAGCCAAGATCGTCAACGACGCCATGGGCGCCTTGCGCCTCAAGGTGGGCCACAGTGAGTTTGGCAAGAAGAACGCCTTGTTCGAAAAGGGCTGGCGCCCGATGTGGGTGGTGGACTTCCCGATGTTCGAGTACGACGAGGAAAACCAGCGCTACAGCGCCGTGCACCATCCGTTCACGGCGCCCAAGGAAGGGCATGAAGACTTGATGGTGACCGACCCTGAGAAGTGCATTTCGCAGGGCTATGACATGGTGCTCAATGGCTGGGAAATGGGCGGTGGCTCGGTGCGTATCCACCGCGCCGATGTGCAGCAAAAAGTGTTTGACGCCTTGAAGATCACCCCCGAGGAAGCGCAGGAAAAATTCGGCTTCCTGCTCGATGCGCTGCAATACGGTGCGCCACCGCATGGCGGCCTGGCCTTTGGTCTGGACCGCATCATTACCCTGATGACCGGTGCCGAGTCGATCCGTGATGTCATCGCCTTCCCCAAGACCCAGCGCGCCCAGTGCCTGCTGACGCAAGCGCCGTCCACGGTGGACGAAAAGCAATTGCGTGAACTGCACATCCGGCTGCGTACCCCTGAGCTGACAAAAACGGTTTGATCAAGTTCGCTCAAGCGGGCTTCAGGCAAAATCAAAGGGTGCTTGATCAAGCATCCTTTTTTTTATGCCATCAACCTACAAAATCCCTGAATCCGTTCTCGTGGTGATTTACACCCCGGCGCTCGATGTGCTGCTGATCAAAAGAGCCGACGCGCCTGATTTTTGGCAATCGGTGACCGGCAGCAAAGACGCGCCAGGTGAGACCTTTGAGCAAACCGCGGTGCGTGAAGTGCTGGAGGAAACCGGCATTGACTGCGGCCCGGGTACGCCGCTGGCCGCTCATCTGCATGACTGGCGACTGGAAAACGTCTATGACATCTATCCCCGTTGGCAGCATCGTTACGCGAGCGGCGTCACGCGCAACACCGAGCATTTGTTTGGCTTGCAGGTGCCGCACGCCACCCCGGTGCGGCTGAGCCCGCGCGAGCATACGGCCTACCAGTGGCTGCCCTACCGGCAAGCGGCGGCCACTTGCTTTTCACCTTCTAACGCAGAAGCTTGCTTGCTGCTGTCCAGCTTGGCAGATACAAAGGCTTTGGCATGAATATTTTGCGCGTCGCCACCTACAACATTCATAAGGGCGTGCAGGGCATTGGCCCGCAACGTCGGCTGGAAATTCACAACCTCGGTCATGCGGTCGAGCAGTTGGATTCGGACATTGTTTGCTTGCAGGAGGTCCGGCTCTTGAACCGGCGCGAGGCGCAGCATTTCGAGCGCTGGCCCGCGCTGTCGCAGGCAGATTTTTTGGCACCGGAAGGCTACGAGGCGGTGTATCACACCAATGCGTTTACCCGGCATGGCGAGCACGGCAACGCCATGTTGTCGCGCTGGCCGGTGGCAAGACATCAGCAGGAAGATATTTCCGATCACCGTTTCGAACAGCGCGGTTTGCTGCATGCCGAGGTGCTGGTGCATGGCCACGCCGTGCATGTTGTGGTGGTGCATCTGGGGCTGATCAAGGCCAGTCGCACACGTCAGATTGCGCAGTTGCAGCGCTTTATTGAGCGCGAAGTACCTCCTGCAGCGCCGCTGTTGGTGGCCGGAGATTTCAATTGCTGGGGAAACCTGGTGCAGCGGGCGCTTGATGCGACAGATTTGAAAGCCTTCACCGGCCCGCGTCAGCCGACTTTTCCGGCCCGGCTGCCGCTGGCGCAGTTGGATTATGTCTACGCCAGGGGTTTGGTGCCGCTGGGGGTGCAGGTGCCCCGTGGTCGCATATGGTCGCGCATGTCCGACCATTTGCCCTTGATTGCCGAGTTCGGTTTGCCGGAAACTGAACCCTTGCGGGGCCGCTCGTAGCGGCATCTCCGAAAGCCATGCCACAACCCCGACCCGGTCACCAGATTGTTCTGCTGCAGGGTGCGCAGGCGTTTTTTCCGGCGATGGTTCGGGCGATTGAGCGCAGCGCCCATGAAGTTCGCATGGAGACTTACATCTTCAGTGTTGAGGCCAGCGGTGAAAGTGTGGCCATGGCGCTGGAGCGCGCCGCCCGGCGCGGCGTGGCGGTGTACCTGGCGATGGACGGCGTCGGTACGCCGCGCATTCCGGCGCAATGGGTGTCCCGCTTCAATGCTGCGGGGGTCAATTGGCGCATTTTCTCGCCGCTGGGGCGGTTCGGTCTGCTGATTCCGAGTCGCTGGCGGCGCCTGCATCGCAAACTGTGTGTGGTCGATGGCACGGTGGCCTTCTGCGGTGGCATCAACGTGCTTGATGATTGGTATGACCCCAACCATGGCACTTTGAGGGCGCCCCGTTTTGATTTTGCCGTGCAGGTGACGGGTCCGTTGGTACAGGCGGTCCATGAGGCGTGCGTGCAGTTCTGGTGGCGCTCTCAGGTCGCCAGTACCATGCGCCAAAGCGATTTCTCCGCCGCCTGGGTGGCGCTACAGACAGCGGTGAAGCTGAAGTTGAAGTCCGATCCGGATTCTGACGCATCCAACGACGCGGGTGCCTGGACCAGGGGTGAGGTGGGTTACAGCACCAACGCCGACTTGGTGCTGCGTGACAATGTGCGAAACCGTTCCCGGATTGAGCGGGCCTACCGAAGAGCCATTGGTGCCGCCCGCACTGAAATCATCATTGCCAATGCCTACTTTGTTCCGGGCCGCAAACTGCGCAAGGCACTGGTGCATGCTGCGCAACGCGGGGTGCGGGTGCGGCTGTTGCTGCAAGGGCGTTACGAGTACTTCATGCAATACCACGCGGCGCGCTCGGTCTACGGTGCGCTGTTGGCGGCGGGTGTTGAAATCCATGAGTATTCGGTCAGTTTTCTCCACGCCAAGGTGGCGGTCATTGATTCTCACTGGGCCACGGTCGGCTCTTCCAACCTGGACCCCTTGAGTTTGCTGCTGGCGCGTGAGGCCAACGTGGTCGTAGACGATGTGCCCTTCGCGCAGGATTTGCGCGCGCGGCTTGAGCATGCCATGGTCCAGGATGGCGTACGCGTGGACCCTGGCGCCTATGCCAACCGGCCGTGGCGCCAGCGCTTTCTGGACCGCGTGGCATTGGGCATCATGCGCATCCTGCTGTTCCTGAATGGGAAACGCTATTAAAAAAATAGCATGTTACGCTGAGTGGATGAGGTCTACCGGCCAAAAACTCTCTAAGTAAAACGCTGCTACCATTCTTCCATGTTAATGAAAAGCCAAATCACCATGAATCCAAGCGATGTCGATGAGGGTACGCCCGTCTCCGTCAAAATTCGGGAACGACTGCTGGCGGCGCGCAAGCGCTTCCATGCCAACGACAACATTGCCGATTTCATCGAGCCCGGTGAGATGGAGCAGTTGCTCGACGAGGTAGAAGACAAGATGAAAGGCGTGCTGAGCAGCCTGGTGATTGACACGGAGCATGATCACAACACTGACAAGACGGCGCGTCGGGTCGCCAAGATGTATCTGAAAGAGGTGTTCAATGGACGCTACGTCAGCGCGCCCACCATCACCGAGTTTCCCAACGCCGAGCACCTCAACGAGTTGATGATTGTGGGCCCGATCACGGTGCGCAGTGCCTGCAGTCACCACTTGTGTCCGATCATCGGCCAGATCTGGATTGGCGTACTGCCGAATGAACATACCAATGTGATTGGCTTGTCCAAGTACGCGCGCCTGGCCGAGTGGGTCATGGGCCGACCGCAGATTCAGGAGGAAGCAGTGGTCCAGTTGGCCGACCTGATTCAGCAAAAAACCCAGCCTGACGGTCTGGCTATCGTGATGGAGGCCAGCCACTTCTGCATGGGCTGGCGTGGCGTCAAGGACATGGACAGCAAGATGATCAATTCAGTCATGCGCGGCAGCTTTCTCAAGGATCCCAATCTGCGCCGTGAATTCCTGTCGCTTATTCCCAAGAAAGAAGGCTGATCATGTTGGTTCGTTTGCTTTACGCCAGCCGCGCCGTTGACACCAGTCCGGATGCCATTGAGGCCATTCTGCTGAAATCGCGCCAGCACAACCCGGAGTGCGGCATCACCGGCATCCTTTGCTACGGCGGCGGCATCTTTCTGCAGGCGATTGAAGGTGGGCGCATGGCCGTGAGCGAGCTGTATGGCCACATTCAGAAAGACACCCGACATCACGATGTGGTTCTGCTGCACTACGAAGAAATACCCGAGCGCCGCTTTGGCGGCTGGACCATGGGGCAGGTCAACATGTCCAAGATCAACGCCTCCATTTTGTTGAAGTATGCTGAAAAGCCGGAGTTGAATCCGTATTCAGTGTCGGGCACGGTGTCGCTGGCACTGTTGGAAGAATTAATGGCCACCGCCTGCATCATCGGGCGTGCTTGAGTTTTTTGACGAGTCCTTGGTTGCGCGCAACGCGTAACTTGGCTGTTTTGTGACGGGAACGGTGCTGTTAGGGTGCGACTTTTCAAGCCGTCCCTCTCGTAAAAAACCAATCATTCTGGCCTTTGGGGCCCTGCAATCCGGGCGCGTTCAGCTATTGAAACTAGAGCGACTGGAATCGCTGGATGCGTTCGCCTGCTGGTTGCAGCAACCCCTGAGTTGGGTCGGTGCGTTTGACCTGCCCTTTGGTCTGCCGCGTGAGCTGGTCCAGACCCTAGCCTGGCCGACGCAGTGGGAAGCGTGTATGCGCCACTACGCGACCTTGAGTCGAGGGCAAATCCGCGACACATTTGCTGCGTTCTGCGCTGCCCGCCCCGCAGGTGGCAAATTTGCCCACCGGGCGACCGACCTTCCGGCCGGCTCCAGTCCCTCCATGAAATGGGTCAACCCGCCAGTGGCCTACATGCTGCATGCCGGGGTCCCGCTATTCCTCGCGGCTGGCGTCCAGCTGCCGGGACTGCACGCGGGCGACCCCAACGATGTCGACGCGCATGGCCAAGCGCGCCGGGTGGCGTTGGAAGCCTATCCGGGTTTGCTGGCGCGCGAGGTTGTCGGCCGGCGCAGCTACAAGAGCGACGACAAGGCCCGGCAAACGCCAGAGCGCCTGATTGCCCGCAAAGACCTGATCACGGCGCTGGAGCATGGCCAGACCCGACTCGGATTGCGACTCAAACTGACCCACGCCCAGCGCGACGCGCTGGTGGATGATGCCAGTGGAGATACGCTGGATGCGGTGCTGTGCCTGACGCAGGCGGCTTGGGCGCAGGCGCGACATGCCCAAGGTGACGCCGGCTACGGCTTGCCGGCTGATCTGGACCCGCTGGAGGGGTGGATCGTCACCGTCAGTCGTGACGGTGCTATGCCTGCTGCTTGATGATGGTGTCTTCCAGCTTGGTGGCCAGCTGGGAAATTGCCATGGCAGCGGGGCAGCCAGGCGTCGATTGCATCAGCAATTGGCGACGCATCACCGCTTGGCGCACCGAGGGGTCGGACGGTATGTCGCCGAGATGAATCAGGCGAATCGGACGCCCTGGTTCGGTCACCACAAATCGGTCCAACACCTGCTGCAATTGGGTCGTGATGGCACGCCCGTCACCCAGACGCGCCGTCTGGTTGATGACCATGCGAATGGTCTGGCGTTTTTGTTGCCCAACAAGCACCTTGATGGTGGCATAGGCGTCGGTCAGCGAGGTCGGCTCGGGTGTGGCCACCACCAGCACCTCGGAGGCCAGGGAGACGGCAAACAGCACGACATCAGAGATGCCAGCACCGGTATCGAGCAGCACGATGTCGTAATGCGGTATCAGCCCGCTCATGATGCGCAGGAAGTCGTCGCGCACTTCTGGGGTCAGGCGTGAGTACTCCACCATGCCGGAGCCTGCCAGCAAGACCGAAAAACCGCCCGGCGCCCGCACGATGGCGTCTTCGAGCTTGGCCTTGCCGGTAAACACATCGTGCAGGGTGACTTTGGGGTACAGGTTCAGCACCACATCCAGATTGGCCAGACCCAGGTCAGCGTCGAGTACCAGCACCCGGTGGCCGCGCTTGGCCAGCGCTGCGGCGAGATTGGCCGAAACAAAGGTCTTGCCAACGCCGCCTTTGCCGCTGGTCACCGCCAGCACCTTGCCCAGGGGCTTCAGCGGCACGGTGGGCGCGGCCACATTGTCTTGTGGAGGATTCAGGACGTCGCTCATCATCAGTTCAACCTCTTCATTGCGCTGTCTGCTGCACCAACCGACGCGTCATTCGAAACACTCTGCAGCCAGGCCGGGTTTCCAATGGAAAGGTGGCCAAACAACATATTTTTCTCTTCCGCACTCACGGCGATCTCCGGCTGCTGGTCAATATAAACGCGGTCGCGCCCCTCCGATTTGGCTCGATAGAGCTGGATGTCAGCCCGATCGGTCCACAAGGCGGTGGTGGAGCGAACCCATTCGGGTGCATAGGCGCCCCCGATGCTGATCGTGACCTGCAGACTTATCAGTGGCGCCACCAACACATTGAGGGAACCGACAGTTGCCCGGATTCGTTCCGCCACGATTTTCCCAAACGACGGTGGGCAGTTGGGCAGAATCGCGGCGAACTCCTCGCCGCCGTAACGCGCCACGGTGTCCATCGGTCGCACGCAGGACGCCAGGGCTTTGGCAACGGCCTGCAGCACCCGGTCGCCCGCCAAATGGCCATAGGTGTCGTTGACGTTCTTGAAATGATCAATGTCCATCATCAACAGCAAGGCAGATTCTCCTGAACGGGCCACGGCGTCAATTTCGCGGGCCAGCACATTGCGGAAATGACGTCGGTTCGCCAATCCAGTCAGCGGGTCCTTCAGGGACAGTTCGCACAACTTGTCGATGACCCTCTGCAAATACTGGGTGCGGGATTCATCTGGCTCGGGCAGACTGTCCGACGCATCGTGCGCCAGCAGGGCGCGTGCATCATCCAGACGCAAGTCATGCAGATCGATCATGGCGGATACAGTTTCAGAAGTCACGGAACAATATGAATGTGATAGCAAACCAGTCTAACAGGAACATTTTTCAACCAATGACCAAAAGTTCACAGTCTTTACTGGCCAATAGCGGGGCTTCTTTGGTGGCGGCAGGGCCTGGTCGCGGCCTTTGAACCTGTTGCCTTGACAATCGACCGAATGCATCGAACATTCTTGCGCCAGGGACTGACAAGGCCTTTCCATTTTTTTTTGCTGGTGGCGATTTTTCTTGCAGCCAGTAGCGCCCAGGCGAAATCAGTCTTTGCTGGCAGAGTCTCCCATGTCTCGGACGGTGACACGCTCTGGGTTCGCCCGGGCGCAGGGGGCCCGCCACGCAAGCTGCGCATTGACGGCATCGACGCGCCTGAGATCTGCCAAACCGGTGGACAGGTCGCGCGCGAAGTGCTGGCGCAGCGGGTGCTGCACCGGCACGTCGAGGTAACGATTCGGCGCCATGATGACTACGGGCGAGGCCTGGCGCGCATTCAAATTGATGAGCATGACTTGGGTCGGCAGATGGTGCAGGCCGGCCAGGCCTGGTCCTATCGCTGGCGCCGCGACCTGGGGCCCTACGCCGCTGAAGAGGCCCTTGCAAGGCAATCGCGCTTGGGACTGTTTGCCGCGGACGCCGCCGAATTGCCGCGTGATTTCCGCCGGCGCCACGGTTCTTGTCATGCGGCGTCGCGCTAACCCCAGCGTGTCAGCGCATACCGCCGCAAACGGCGCAGCTGGCCTGGCGTGCCACACGGACTTCCGTGAACTCCATGGAGCGGCCATCGAGCATCAACAGACGCCCGGTGAGGGGGCGCCCGGCACCGCTGAGTAATTTGAGCGCTTCAGCCGCCTGCAAGGAGCCAATGATGCCCACCAGCGGGGCAAAAACGCCCATCGTCGCGCAGCGCGTTTCTTCCAAGCTGTTGTCCGGGGGAAAGACGCAGGCATAGCAGGGGGAATTCACGTCGCGCGGGTCATAGACACAGACCTGGCCGTCAAAGCGGATGGCCGCACCCGATGCCAGCGGTCTGCGGTGTTTCACGCAAGCCGCATTGATGGCGTGGCGCGTGGCAAAGTTGTCTGAACAGTCCAGTACGACATCGGCCTGCGCCACCAGGGTGTCCAGCAGTTCGGCATCGGCGCGTGCCACGACCGGCGTCACCTGCACGTCAGGATTGATGGCTGCGATGGCGGCCTGAATGGACAGCACCTTGGGCTGGCCGACACGCGCCAGGGTATGCGCGATTTGCCGCTGCAAATTGGTCATGTCCACGTTGTCGTGGTCAACCACCGTGATGTGGCCGACGCCCGCTGACCCCAGGTAGAGGGCAACCGGTGAGCCCAGACCACCCGCACCCACGATCAGGGCACGACTGGCCATAATCTGCGCCTGGCCCTCAATCCCGATTTCGTTCAGCAGGATGTGGCGCGAGTAGCGCAGCAGTTGCTCGTCCGTCATGCGCCGATTTTCATTCTTCTTTCTTTTCTTCCGGGCGCTCGACCAAGGTCTTGCTGACCAGCACCGGCTGACCTTTGAGCTGGTTGATGGCCTGCAGCAGTTGGAAATCCTTGTCGGTCCCGTACTCCGGCAACTTGCGCTCGGCCAGCGGTTTCTTGAGCTCCTCTTCCAGTTTTTTAACCGCCTCTTCCCGCTCCTTCTCGCTGAAGGCAGTTTTCTGTTCGTCGCTCTGGCCGTTGCTCAGGTGTTTTTCCAGATCCGCCTCGCGCGTGCGCAGCGCAGCAAACAGATTGCCTTCCTCGGTTTCATCGAGCATGACGTCGGGCACGATCCCCTTGGCTTGAATCGAGCTGCCGCTGGGCGTGTAGTAACGACTGGTGGTGAGCTTCAGGGCAGCCGATGGGCAGTTGTCCATGCGAAATCCGGAGTCCAGGCAGACTGCGGTTTGCACCGAGCCTTTGCCGAACGTTTGATTGCCCATCAGCTTGGCTCGCTTGTGATCTTGAAGCGCCCCGGCGACGATTTCACTGGCTGAGGCCGAGCCTTCATTGACCAGCACCACCAGCGGCACGCTTTTTAGTGCGCCCTTGGTTACGTCAGCCAGTCGCTTGAGCGGATCAGCACCACCACGGCGCTGGTAATACTCGGGCGCCGCCTTGTAGGTGAACTTGCTCTCGGCCAACTGGCCGTTGGCCGATACCACCGTCACATTGGCGGGTAAGAATGCCGCCGAAATGGCCACCGCGGCGTCCAGATAGCCGCCTGGATCATTGCGCAAGTCCAGCACCAAGCCCTTGAGATGGGGTTCCTGCTTGTAAATTTCTTCCACCTTGCGCGCGAAGTCGGCCACGGTGCGCTCCTGGAACTGGCTCAGGCGAATCCAGGCGTAACCCGGCTCAATCACCTTGCTGCGCACCGACTGGGTACGAATTTCCTCGCGCGTGATCGGGACCGTGAACGTTCGATTTTCAGACTTGCGCAAAATCGTCAATAGCACTTTGGTATTGGGCTCGCCGCGCATGCGCTTGACGCCTTCGCTCAGCGAGAGGCCCTTGACCAGGGTGTCGTTGATCTTGATGATCAAGTCGTTGGGTTTGATGCCCGCCCGAAACGCGGGCGAGCCTTCAATTGGCGACACCACCTTGATCACGCCATCTTCTTGCGAGATTTCGATGCCGACGCCGACAAACTTGCCGGTCGTGCCTTCGTTGAAGTCCTTCAGCGCCTTTTTGTCGAGATAGACCGAGTGCGGGTCCAGCCCTGCCACCATACCGGCGATGGCATCGGTGATGAGCTTCTTGTCGTCCACGGGTTCGACGTAATTGCTCTTCACCATGCCAAAAACGGCCGCCAATTGCTGCAGCTCCTCCAGCGGCAAGGGAGTGAGCGCGCCACGCGCCACCGTCTGCAACGACACGGTGGTCAATGCGCCCGCCATGACACCAATTGAAATCCAACCGGTGATTTTCAGTTTTTGACCCATATATTCCTCAATTCAGTTCGGGATAGAGCTTGCTCGCCCCGCGTGACCGCAGTCAGTGCCGCAAAAATTTCAAAATTTCCCAATGTACACGCTTTGACGAATCTCACAGTGTGAGGTTCCCCGTTTACTCAAGCTTTACCCTGCGAGGCCACGGCGGCAGCGGCTTTGGCCGCAGCCTCGGCGTCGCCCAGATAGTAGTGGCGAATCGGTTTGAGGTTCTCGTCGAGTTCATACACCAGCGGAATGCCGTTCGGAATGTTCAGGCCCACGATGTCGTCGTCGGAGATGTTGTCCAGGTACTTCACCAGCGCCCGGATCGAGTTGCCGTGCGCCGCCACCACGACGCGCTTGCCCGCTTTGATGGCGGGCGCCAGCGCCTCGTGCCAGAACGGCAGGACCCGCGCCACGGTGTCTTTCAGGCACTCGGTCAGGGGCACCTGGTCCTGCGGCAGCCGGGCGTAACGCGGGTCTGCGCGCTCGCTGCGCGGGTCGGTCGGTTCCAGTGCAGGTGGCGGGGTGTCGTAGCTGCGCCGCCATGCCAGGACCTGGGCGTCGCCATATTGTTTGGCGGTTTCCGCCTTGTTGAGCCCCTGCAAGGCGCCGTAGTGACGCTCGTTGAGTCGCCAGCTGTTGACCACCGGGATCCAGGTGCGGTCCATCTCGTCGAGCACATGCCACAGGGTGCGGGTAGAGCGTTTGAGGACGCTGGTGTAGGCAATGTCAAACTCATAGCCTTCGGCCTTGAGCAGCCGTCCGGCGTTCTTGGCCTGCTCGATGCCAGTGGTGGTTAAATCAACGTCGGTCCAGCCGGTGAAGCGGTTGTCAAGATTCCAGGTGGATTCGCCGTGGCGGATGAGAACGAGTTTGTACATGGTGTGGTTGGGGCTCAGACAAGGGCAAAACGCAGGGCAAATACCTTGCGCGCCCCGTCATTCTAAAATGCCGCCTTTACCCACGGCTCTCTACAAGGATTAAAGTGAAGTTTATTCTCGATAACTGGATGATTATGTCGGTCGCGCTGGCCTCGGGCGCCATGCTGTTTTGGCCGGTGCTCAAGGGCGCCAGCGGCGGCTCTTTGACTGCGACGGGTGCCGTGCAACTGATCAATCGCGAAAAGGCGGTGGTCATTGATGTCTGCGAGGGCAATGAGTTTGCCGCGGCGCATATCGTTGGCGCCAAGCATATTCCCTTGGGCCAGCTGGAAGAAAAATTGCCCGCTGCGGTGAAGAACAAGGCGCTGCCCTTGATTCTGGTGTGTCAGTCGGGCGCGCGTTCCAAGCGCGCCGTGGCGATCGCCCACAAGCTGGGCTATGCGCAGGCGCAGTCCTTGGCGGGCGGTCTGAGTGGCTGGCGCGCCGCCAATTTGCCACTTGAAAAATCCTGATCAACCAGAACGTGAACCTGATTTAAAGAAGATGAGTCCCATGCAAACCGTCAAGATGTACACCACCGCCGTCTGCCCTTACTGCACGCGTGCCAAGCAGATTCTCAAAGCCAAAGGGGTGGCCCAAATTGAAGAAATCCGCATCGACACCGATCCACAGGCGCGCGCCCAGATGATGGAAAGCACCGGCCGGCGCACCGTGCCGCAGATATTTATCGGTCAGACCCATGTGGGGGGGTGCGATGATCTGATGGCGCTGGACGCGCAGGGTGGCTTGCTGCCCTTGCTCAATGCTGCCTGACGTTTTGTGCAGCCGGTGCCCTGATCTTCACCTGAGATAATGGCTGCCGTTCCCCTTCGTTGGCCCGCTCAATCCGTCAGGCAGCGGGCTTTGTTTTAACTGAAATCTTGCGCAACAGACCGTCACCCGGCGGTCGCCGGGCCAGCGCTGTCCACCACCAACCATCAAGTAAGGAATTCCCATGACCGACCAGCAAGCTCCCGTTTTCCAGATCCAGCGCGTTTACCTCAAGGAAGCGTCGCTGGAACAACCCAATTCGCCCGGCATTCTGCTGGAGCAGGAGTCGCCCACGGTTGACATTCAGCTCGGCGTCAACGCCGGGCCCGTGGCGGACGGCGTGTATGAGGTCACCGTCACGGCCACGGTGCAAACCAAGATCAAGGACAAGACCGTGTTTCTGGTGGAAGCCACACAAGCCGGTATTTTTGAAATTCGCAACTTGCCGCAAGAGCAGATGAGCCAGATCATGGGCATTGCCTGCCCGCAAATCGTTTACCCCTATCTGCGCGGCAACGTGGCCGACCTGATCCAGCGCGGTGGCTTTCCGCCGGTGCACCTGTCTGAAATCAACTTCCAGGCCATGTTCGAGCAGCAACAGCAACAACAGGTGGCCGCCGCCGCTGAGGTTGAGACCCCTACCGTCATCCAGTAAAAATATATAGGTTTTAGGCCTCTAGCCCTCGTATTCATTGCGTAAGCAGCTATGAAAATAGTAGTTCTTGGCGCCGGTGCCTGGGGCACGGCGTTGGCGCTCAATGCCTGCGGCAACGCGGCGGCCCAGCACACCGTCACACTTTGGGCGCGCGACTCGGCGCAAGCCGACGTCATGCGGGCCCGCCGGGAGAATGTGCGCTACTTGCCGGGCATCAGCTTGCCAGCGGCGCTGGGCATCAGCTCAGCGCGTTTGCCTGACGCCTCCCACTTGGCGGCCCTCGATCCCGCGGCCCCGGACTCGTTTGGCGCATTGGTCAACGACGCTGATTTGGTCGTCCTGGCCACGCCAATGGCCGGTTTGCGCACCATGTTGACGCAGCTGCGCCACCGCCGTGTGCCGGTGGCCTGGCTCTGCAAAGGCTTTGAGGCTGCGCAGTCTTCAGGGACTTTTGGGCTGCTAGCCCACGAGATACAAGCGCAAGTAGCTCCTGATTTAGTAGCCGGAGGCTTAAGCGGCCCGAGCTTCGCGCTGGAAGTGGCGCGTGGCCAGCCGACCGCGCTAGTGGCCGCCAGTGCGCATGCCGTGGTGCGCGACACCTTGGTGGCGGCTTTTCACAGCCCGACGCTGCGGGTCTACGCCAATGACGACATCGTGGGCGTCGAAGTGGGCGGGGCGGTGAAGAACGTGCTGGCCATTGCGGTTGGCCTGTGCGATGGCTTGAGTCTGGGCTTGAATGCCCGGGCCGCCCTGATTACCCGTGGCCTGGCCGAGATGACGCGTCTGGGGGTGGCCTTGGGCGCGCAGGTCGAAACCTTCATGGGCCTCACCGGTCTGGGCGATCTGGTGCTGACGGCCACCGGCGATCTGTCACGCAACCGGCAGGTCGGTCTGGCGCTGGCGCAAGGCCAGTCTTTGTCGCAGGCGGTGGCGTCGCTGGGCCATGTGGCCGAAGGCGTCTATTCCGCCCGAACCGTGGTGCAACGCGCGGCCGGTCTGGGCGTGGAGATGCCGATTGCGCAGGCGGTGTTGGCTCTGCTCGACGGGCAGGTCAAGCCGGTGCAGGCTGTGGCCGCCCTCATGGGCCGTGATCCGGCCAGCGAACAAGCCTGGTGTTGATGGACCTGGCGTCAACTCAACGCTGACGCCACCTTCCGGTCAACGCTCGTCTTGGTTGATGCGCGCGGCAATATGCGCCAGCGCCTGCTCGACCTGATCCACCAGAATCAAACACAGATCGCCCTCGCGCAAGGTGTCCATCGCGGCATCGATGGCGCGAAACTCCCCTTGAATCTCCGCGATGTCTTGGGTGCGCGTCGCCTGCGCCAGGCCCGCCCGCAGCAGTGCCAGCACCTCGCCATCGGCGCGCCCGCGCTGACACTGGTCCTGGTACAGCACCACGTTGTCAAATGCACTACCAAGAATTTCTGTTTGCTGGCGGATGTCTTCGTCACGGCGGTCGCCGGCGCCGCTGATCACGACCGTGCGGCGTTTGGCCGGCATGCTTTCGACCGCCTGAACGAGCGCAGCAATGGCGTCCGGATTGTGGCCATAGTCGGCAATGACCGTCGCGCCGCGGTAGCTGAACAGATTGAAGCGGCCCAGGGCGTTGTCGCTGTCGTTGACGAAACTGGCCAAGCCTTGTTTGATCGCGTCCCACGTCACCCCAAGCGCCCATACCGCCGCGACCGCCGCCATGACGTTCTCGACCTGGAACCCGATGCTGCCCCGATGGGTGATGGGAATGTCTGACAGCGCCATCTGGTGCTGAACCTTGCCCTCGGCCGCCACCAGGCGGTCACCGTCCACGTAGATGGCGCGCCGCCCCTGTGCCAGGTGCGTGGCCATGACCGGCTGATGCCGGTCCATGGCAAAGAAGGTCACGGAACCGCGGCAGTACCTAGCCATGGCCACCACGACGGGGTCGGCGGCATTGAGCACCGCCACGCCGTTGGGGGCAATGTTTTGCACGATCACGCGCTTGAGCACGGCCAGATCTTCAACCGTGGTGATGTAGTTCAGGCCCAAGTGGTCACCGCTGCCGACATTGGTGACGACCGCCACATCGCAGCGGTCAAAGGCCAGCCCTTCGCGCAACATGCCGCCGCGGGCCGTCTCCAGCACGGCCGCATCCACGTCAGGGTGCTGCAACACGTTGCGCGCACTTTTGGGGCCGCTGCAGTCACCGGTGTCGATGCGCTGACCGGCGACGTAGACGCCGTCGGTGTTGGTCATCCCGACGCGCAGGCCGTTCTGCGTCAGCAGGTGGGAGATCACTCGCACGGTGGTGGTCTTGCCGTTGGTGCCGGTGACGGCCACCAGGGGAATACGACCGTTCTCCTGCGCGCCAAACATGCAGTCGATGATGGCCTCGCCCACGGGGCGGCCCTTGCCGTAGGACGGCGACAGGTGCATGCGCAGACCGGGCGCGGCATTGACCTCGACCACGCCACCGCCCTGTTCTTCGAGCGGGTGCAGGATGCTGCTGCAGACCACGTCCACGCCGCAGATGTCCAGGCCCACCATCTGCGCCGCAGCGACGGCGCGCGCGGCCACTTCCGGGTGGACGCTGTCGGTGACGTCGGTGGCGGAGCCGCCGGTGGAGAGGTTGGCGTTGTGGCGCAGCGGGACGCGCTGGCCCTTGGGCGGCACCGATTCGGCCCCTAAACCCTGGCCGGCCAGGCACGCCAACGCAATATCGTCAAAGCGGATCTTGGTCAGTGCGGTGGCATGGCCGGTGCCGCGGCGCGGGTCCTGGTTGACCTTTGCCACCAGTTCCTCAATGCTGTGCTGACCATCGCCCACCACGTTGGCGGGGTCGCGATGCGCGGCCGCCACCAGCTTGTTGCCCACCACCAGCAGGCGAAAGTCGTTACCCGGCAGGTAGCGCTCGACCAGGATGTCATCGTCGAACTCGGCGGCCGCTGTGTAGGCTGCCAGCAGCTGTTCGCGCGAGCTGATGTTGACGCTCACCCCTTTGCCCTGGTTGCCGCTCTTGGGCTTGAGGACCACCGGCAGACCGATGTCACAGGCGGCCGCCCAGGCATCCTCCGGTGTATCGACCTCGCGCCCCTGGGGGACCGGCACACCGGCGGCGGCGAGTATTTTTTTGGTCAGTTGTTTGTCCTGGGCGATTGCCTCCGCAATGGCACCGGTGCTGTCCATTTCAGCGGCCTGGATGCGGCGCTGCTTGCTGCCCCAGCCAAAACTGATCATGCTGCCGGTCGTCATGCGCCGGTAGGGGATGTTGCGGGCCAGCGCCGCCTGGACGATGGCGCCCGTGCTGGGCCCCAGGCGGACATCTTCGTCGAGCTCGCGCAGTTGCTGCAGCGCTTGTGGCAGGTCAAACGGGCGGTCGTCCTGCGCGGCCTGGCACAGGGCTTGCGCCAGCTCCAAGGCCAGCCGACCCACGGCTTCTTCTGAATACTCCACCACAATCTGGTAGACGCCGGGCTCGGTGGTGGCCGTGGTGCGGCCGAATGTCACGGGGCAGCCAGCCAGGGCCTGCAGATCCAGCGCGGCCACTTCGAGCGCATGGGCCATCGGCACGGCGACCTTGTGCCCCGTCGGCTGCAAGGTGCTGAGATCTGGAAAGCGTGCCCGCAGGCGCCTCTCAAAACCGTCGCAGTTGCCGATGTCGCACTCGGCCGGCGTGCAGGTCACCACCGCCTCGATGGCGGTGTGGCTGCTCCAGAGATTGGGGCCGCGCAGGGCGCGGATGCGTGAGACGTCCATAAAATCAGTGCTTCTTTTTTGGGTCAGATTCATAGGCGCGCAGGCCTGCTTCGATCAGTTCGGGGGCGACGCCTGCGGCCCAGGCCGCGGCCACCGCCGCCATCAGCATGTCGGGTTTCTCCGTCTTGGTCGGTTTCATGGCGGCCATGGACACGAGCGCCACCTGTTCCATGCCCTGGGCCAGAACAATCTGCCGGTTCTGCACAAAGACCACCCGCTTGCCATCAGCCCGATGTCGGCCGATGGCGTCGAGTTGTGGATCGACTCCGTAAAAAATGACTTCCCCATCACACAGCTCAGCCATCGCCACCACGCGGGCGTCGGCCGCATTCAGGACAGCCGTGCCGTGCGGCAGGATCACGTCGACCTGGGTGCGCACCACGTTGGAGAGCTTGTCCAGGTCATCAATGTAGAACTCGGTCAAAGTCTCAAAGCCATTGACATCGGTCACCACACCGACCGAGCACTTGTCATAGGCCAGGCCCTCGCTCAGGATCATGCGGCTGTCGTTCTCGAAAACGGCCACCTCCACCGCACGGTTGATGAGCAGGCGCTGCGCGTCCTCCCAGTGGGTGCTGTCATGGGCTTCAACCTGGCGCGCACCCAGATAAAAGCCATCCCGGCAGGCCAGTGCCACTTTGTTGCCGTTGATATGGAGCAGCCAGGCGATCAGGCGCGCAATGCGCGTGGTGTTTTGACTGCCAGTCACGCCCACCACGGGAATGCGGCCGTTCTTGTCAACGCCAAACAGGTGTTCGACGATGGCCTTGCCGACCGGGCGTGGCTGCCCGCTGGCAGGTTTCAGGTGGGCCAGCAAACCCGGGCTGGCATTGACCTCGATCACGGCACCACGCTGTTCGGTCATGGGGCGGGAGACGTCTTCAAGGACCAGGTCCACACCCGCCACATCCAACCCCACCACCCGTGCCGCCAGAGTGGCGGTAGCGGCCACGCTCGGATGGACGTCGTCGGTGACATCGAAGGCGACGTTGCCATTGCGCTGAATCAGGACTTTGTCACCCGCGGCAGGCACCGAGTACGCGGTGAAGCCCTGGCGTTCGAGCTCCAGAATGATCTCGGCGCCGTCCTGTGGCGCCAGCGCGTTGAGCGGGTCGTCTTCGCCGGTGCCGCGCCGGGGGTCGGTATTGATCTGGCGGTCGACCAGTTCAATGATGTTGGACCGTCCATCGCCCGTGACCCAGGCGGTTTCGCCACGGGCCGCCGCCACCACGCGCTTGCCAACCACGAGCAGGCGATGCTCGTTGCCCGAAATAAATTGCTCGACGATCACGCTGCCGCCGCCTTTGCGCTGCGCCAGCAGAAAGGCCGCTTCGATGTCTTTCTGGTTGTTCAGGTCCAGCGACACGCCGCGCCCGTGGTTGCCGTCATAGGGTTTGAGGGCGACCGGCAGCCCGATGTCCTGCGCGGCCTCCCACGCCTCTTCGGCGCTGTTGACCACCTGCCCTTGCGGCACCGGCACGCCACATGACTGCAGCAGGGACTTGGTCAAATCCTTGTCACTGGCAATTTCTTCGGCGATGGCACTGGTCTGGTCGGTCTCTGCCGTCCAGATGCGGCGCTGGCCCGCGCCATGACCGAGTTGCACCAGATTGCCGTCCGACAGGCGCAGGTGGGGAATGCCGCGCTCGGTGGCCGCCTCCACGATGTGCGCGGTGCTGGGCCCTAAGCACAGCGAATCAACCAGCTCATGCAGCCTGGCCACGGCCGCCGCCATGTCATAGGGCTGGCCGTCGATGGCGGCCATGACGAGATCGCGGCCCGCCTCGAGCGCCGCACGGCCGACCTGTTCCTGGCGCGTGCGGAAAGCCATCTTGTACACGCCCCGCACCGACGTCTGCCGGGTCTTGCCGAAGCCGGTGCGCATGCCGGCCAGATTCTGGAGCTCGAGTACCACATGCTCCAGAATATGGGCGACCCAGGTGCCCTCGCGCAAGCGCTCCAAAAATCCGCCTGGCGCACCGATGCCGCAGCGATGCACTGCGAGGCCGGGCAGCATGGCGGTCAAACGCTCATAAAATCCGGGGATGGTGTTGGAGGGATAGTCTTCGAGTACGCCGATATCGACCCAGGCTTCGATGACCGGACGGTAAGTCCAGATATTGGGGCCGCGCAGATGAGTTACCCGCAGCAATTGAATGTTCTTCGTCATGAATCTAAATACTTTGGGTAAGCCCGTAGTCGGTATCAACCTTGATGTCCTCGAGTCTATTGCAATTCAATCCTGGCACCGCTTCGCCATGGGGCTGTCAACCGGACCGGCAAGCCGCCCGTTAACCTGCAGAATCCTGTGGCCCCAATGACAAAACAAATCCCCGCCTCTGAAACCTTGCTGAACGACCTCTCGGAGGATTGGCGGGCACAGGTTAAAACGCAACTCCAAGCTGGTGAGAACGTTTCAGCCCTGCTGCAGGTGGACCTGGACCACAAACTTTCTTTTGTTGATGGTCTGGTGCTGGTCACCAACCAGCGCATTCTGAGTCGCGCGCCGGATGGCAGCTGGCAGGTTTGGGTGTACCGGCCTGGGCTGCTGCTCACGCACCATGACCACGCAGGTGTCGGCCATCTGGCCCTGAATGACGCACAGGGCCGCCTGGCTGCCTGGTCTTTCACGCTGGGGCACAACCTGCAGGCGATCCGTTTGCTGGATCAATTTCAGATCAATGCCCAGAGTGCCGTGACCGGGCTGCCGCCAGCGCTGCTTGAGGGGCGTCGTTGCCCCAGCTGCAAGGCGCCGCTGGCGCCCGATCAGGACCAATGCCCGATCTGCACCAAAGTCATCCACACGCCGCCGTCGACCCGCACGCTGTTTCGGCTCTGGCGCTTTGCCAGGCCGTATCGCGGTCAGCTGTTCGCCGGTTTTGTATTGACGCTCTTGGGCACCGCGGCCAGCCTGGTGCCGCCTTACTTGGCCATGCCCTTGATGGACGAGGTGCTGATTCCGTTTCAAAACGGCCAGCACATCGACCCCATGCTGGTGGCGCTCTACCTGTCCGGGCTGTTCGGCTCGGCGCTGCTGGCCTGGGGGCTGTCCTGGGCCAAGTCCTACATCCTGGCGCTGGTGTCCGAGCGCATCGGGGCCGACCTGCGCACCACCACCTATGAGCACCTGCTGCGCATGTCGCTGGAGTATTTCGGCGGCAAGCGCACCGGTGATTTGATGTCGCGCATCGGCAGCGAGAGCGACCGCATTTGCGTCTTTTTGTCGCTGCACCTGCTCGACTTTGCTTCCGACATCCTGATGCTGATCATGACGGCAGTGATCCTGATCTCCATCAACCCCTGGCTGGCACTGGTCACGCTGGTGCCGCTGCCGTTCATCGTCTGGATGATCCGCTCGGTGCGTTTTCGGCTGCAAACCGGCTTCGAGAAGATTGATCGGGTCTGGTCCGAAGTCACCAGTGTGCTGGCTGACACCATTCCCGGCGTGCGCGTGGTGAAAGCCTTTGCCCAGGAAGACCGCGAGGCGGCGCGCTTTCGCGAAGCCAACAAGCACAACCTGGCGGTGAATGACCGCATCAACAAGATATGGTCCCTGTTTTCGCCCAGTGTCTCCTTGCTGACCGAGTGGGGGCTGCTGGTGGTGTGGGCGTTTGGCATCTGGCTGGTGTCCAAGGGTGACATCACGGTCGGTGTGCTGATGGCTTTCATTGCCTACATCAGCCGCTTCTATGGCCGGCTCGATTCGATGAGCCGCATCGTGTCGGTGACCGAAAAATCAGCGTCGGCGGCCAAGCGGATTTTTGATATTCTGGACCACGTTTCCAGCGTGCCCGAGCCGACCCAGCCCGTGAAGCTGGAGCGCGTTGAAGGGCGCATCGAGTTGCGCGACGTGAGTTTTCGCTATGGCAACCGCGAAGTCAACAAGGGCATCAATCTGGTCATTGAGCCGGGCGAGATGATCGGCCTGGTCGGTCACAGCGGCTCCGGTAAGAGCACGCTGGTGAACCTGATCTGCCGCTTTTACGATGTGTCGGAAGGCTCGATCCGGGTCGATGGTGTTGATGTCCGCTCCTTTCCCATCGCCGACTTTCGCCGCAATATCGGACTGGTGCTGCAGGAGCCGTTTCTCTTTTTCGGCACCATTGCCGACAACATTGCCTATGGCAAGCCGCACGCCACGCAGGCCGAGATCATTGCAGCGGCGCGTGCCGCGCACGCGCATGAATTCATATTGCGCCTGCCGCAGGGCTACGATTCGATGGTGGGGGAACGCGGCCAGGGCTTGTCCGGCGGCGAGCGCCAGCGCATCTCGATTGCGCGTGCCCTGTTGATTGACCCGCGCATCCTGATCCTGGACGAAGCGACCTCGTCGGTCGACTCCGAGACCGAGAAAGAAATCCAGAAGGCGCTGGAGAATCTGGTGCAAGGGCGCACCACCATCGCCATTGCCCACCGCCTGTCGACCCTGCACCGCGCCAACCGGCTGGTGGTGCTGGACCGGGGCGAAATCGTGGAAGTGGGCACGCACGACGACCTGATGGCGCGCGAAGGGGCGTATTTCAACCTGTATCAAGCGCAGGCGCGCAACATGGATGTGGACATGGACGATGATAGAAGACGCAATGTCAGGGTCGATAACGTGAAAGACGACAAATGAACGACACCCCAACCGTGACCAGCCTGAGTTTTCAGCTGAGCCGCAATGCGTTCGGACGGCTTGTTCTGACGACCGCCGCGGGTGAGGTGTTTGAAAACGTGGTGCCGGTGCGGGCATTCCCGATCCAGTCGCCCGACGACGGCATTGCCCTGGTGCACACCGATGGCCATGAGGTGGCGTGGATTGAGCGCCTGGCGAAGCTGCCCGAGCCGGCGCAGAGCCTGATCCGCGAAGAGCTGGCAACGCGCGAATTCATGCCGGAAATCTTAAACATTGACAGTGTCACCAGCTTTTCCACGCCATGCACCTGGCAGGTCCAGACCGACCGCGGCGACACGCGCTTTGTGCTGCGTGGCGATGAGGATATACGCCGCGTCGGTCCCACCATTTTGTTGGTGACCGACTCGCACGGCATCCAGTTTTTGATCCGTGACCGCGCCAACCTGACCAAGGACAGTCAGAAGATTTTGGACCGTTTTTTATAAGATATTGGCTTCTAGCCCCCGTGTTATATGGGTGAGTAGCTATTAATTTAATAATATGTTTTTAATGTTGAAGGAGCCCGCCTTGACCCTGAATGATCTCCGTGGATTGATGCTGCTGGGCTTTCTGCTATGACCCCCTATTTTGATTTTTCTGACCCGGCCGTGGCCGAACTGGCCCGCGCCGATGTCGCCCGAGCGTTGCAGGAAGATGTCGGCGCGGGCGATCTGACCGCCGGTCTGATCGACTCCAGCCGGCGCGCCCGGGCGCACATCCTGGCGCGTGAAGCGGCTGTGCTGTGTGGCGCGGCGTGGGCGCAAGCGGCGCTGCAGCAACTTGACCCGACGGTGCGTCTTGATTGGCGCGTGCAGGAGGGGCAAGCCTGCGTGGCCGACCAGGTGGTGCTGGAAATTGAAGGGTCGGCCCGTGCGCTGCTCACGGCCGAGCGTACCGCGCTCAATTTTTTGCAGTTGCTCAGCGCCGTGGCGAGCAAGACCGCAGAGTATGTGGCCGCGGTGCAGAGTGTGCCCGGTAGCCGGGCGCAGATTGTGGACACGCGCAAGACCCTGCCGGGCTTGCGGCTGGCGCAGAAGTATGCGGTGCGCGTCGGTGGCGGCACCAACCATCGGCTGGGTTTGTATGACGCCTTGCTGATCAAGGAGAACCACATTGCCGCCGCCGGCGGTGTCGCCAAGGTGCTGCGCCGCGCTGCCGTCTTGGCGCCCGAGGCCAAGTTTGTCGAGATTGAGGTGGAGACCCTGGCGCAACTCAAAGAGGCGCTCGACGCTGGCGCCGGTATGGTGCTGCTCGACAACATGAGCCTGGCGCAGTTGCAGGACGCGGTGCAGCTCAACGCCGGGCGGGCCGTGCTGGAGGTCTCGGGTGGCGTGACTATGTCGACCGTGCGCGCCATTGCATCCACCGGGGTGGACCGTATTTCCATCGGCGCCTTGACCAAGGACGTCAAGGCCATTGATTTTTCAATGCGTTTTGCTTCTAGCCCTCTCTGAGTCTGCGTAGGGTGCTATTAATTTTGATAAACAGGAGTTGCCATGACGAACGCCACGGACACGGTCAAAGAAGTTGACTACGAGCAGCCGCAGCGGGATGCCGCAGCTGGAGCCGCGGTATGTGCCACCAAACACGCCTGGGCACGGGTGCCGCTTGAACCCGGTCCGGTCGAGCGCGCCGCGCTGAAAAGCAAAATCCGCCGCCTGCTTAAGGAAAGGAACGCCGTGATGGTGTCGCACTATTACGTGCATCCTGATTTGCAGGACCTGGCCGAAGAAACCGGCGGCTTGGTCAGCGACTCGTTGGAGATGGCCCGTTTTGGCCGCGACCACACGGCGCAGACGCTGGTGGTGTCGGGCGTGCGCTTCATGGGTGAGACGGCCAAAATCCTGTCGCCCGAAAAGCGGGTCTTGATGCCCGACCTGGACGCCACCTGCTCGCTTGACCTCGGTTGCCCGGTGGATGAATTCAGCGCCTTTTGCGACGCGCATCCGGACCGCACGGTGGTGGTCTATGCCAACACCAGCGCCGCCGTCAAGGCGCGCTCCGACTGGCTGGTCACGTCGAGCTGCGCGCTGGAGATTGTGAGTGCGCTCAAAGACAAGGGCCACAAAATCCTGTGGGCGCCCGACCGCCATCTGGGGGGCTACATCCAGCGTGAAACCGGCGCCGACATGCTGATGTGGGGCGGCTCGTGCATCGTGCATGACGAGTTCAAGGCCTTTGAGCTCAAGGCACTGATGAAGGAGCACCCGGCTGCCCGCGTGCTGGTGCACCCCGAGTCACCGGCGGATGTGGTGGCGCTGGCCGACGCGGTGGGTTCCACATCGGCCATCCTCAGAGCGGCGCATGAGATGGAGGCCCAGGAATTCATCGTCGCCACCGACAGCGGCATGATGCACAAGCTGCGCACGCTCAATCCAGGCAAGCTGTTTCTGGAAGCGCCCACCGCCGGCAACAGCGCCACCTGCAAGAGCTGCGCCCATTGCCCCTGGATGGCGATGAACAGCCTGTTTGATGTGGCCCGCGTGCTGGAGACCGGCGCCAATGAGGTTCACGTCGACCCCGCATTGGGCCTGCGGGCTCGCATCCCGATTGACCGGATGTTGGCGTTTACGGCGGCGCTCAAAGGCGGGCGAGATGCTGGGAGTCTGGTGCCGCTGATTGGGGCGGCGTAGTCGGCGCTGTCCGCGAGGCCAGAGATTGGGGCATGGGCCCCGGCCTCACGCTGTCAAACGCCCAGAAATCGGCGGAGACACATACCCCAATCTCTGCGGGCGACTTCCTTGGTTAACGAAGCAAGTTTTTGATGCCCGCGAAGGACAGGTCTGCAGCGGGAGCCGACCACCACGAACGGCAGGTTGGTGGAAGTCAAATTCAACGAACTTATTTTGCGTTTTCTCACTTAGAAAGTTGAGTTTTCTGTCTGACGCGTCAAGTGATTCCGGTTCCGCGTTCTGTCTACATTTTGATCAAGATAAACTTGACAACCTACAACTCCAGGGAACCAGATGAATATAAAGTTGTCAGTCATTTGTTTTGGCACTCTTGCCATCACTGCTTGCTCCAATTCTTCGGGCGTGCTGAAGATGGGTCCAGATACGTTTTCGATCTCCACGGAAGCATCGTTTGGCAAGGGGGGCATTCCAGCCACTAAGAAAATTGCGTATCAAGAAGCCGGAGACGAGTGTTCAAAGCGTGGCACGGAGGTTTTTGTACTCAACGAGCGGAGTGCCGGAACTACGTTCTCAGACGGAATGGCAAAAACAGAACTAACATTCCGATGCTTACGGGCTGACGATCCGGAATTCAAAAGACAACGCTACGAAAAGACCCCAGACGTTGTAATAGAGAATCGCCAAAAAAGCTAATCTTACGGCAGTGCCAATTGCTATCAGGACTCAATCAGCTCTCGTGCTTCGCAAAATCATGGCACCAAAAGACGGTTTTATGGCACTCCCAGGCCATATCACCAAGTCGTTCAAAATGATCGGATAGCGCGTCATGCAGCCACCGAAGAGCTGCGTTTGCGTGATCTGTGGAGTCAGGCCCGCAGAGACGGTTGATCACGTTCCGCCCAAGTGTTTCTTCAAAGGTGTGGAAGACGCGCAGTTGCGCACAGTTCCGGCGTGCAGCATCTGCAACAACGGTGCGTCCTCTGATGACGAGGACGTTCGTTTCTACATCAGCGCCCAAATTGGCAAACAGAATCCCGCGTCGGCTGCGCTCTGGGACGGTGGCGCCTATCGCACGATCACCAGAAAGCTCAAGCTGCGCAAGTCCTTTCTTGCCAACACACGCGAAATCCAAGTTTGTGAAGAAGATGGGAGTACGACGAACCGGCTGTCTTTTCATGTCCCGTTTGGCACGTATCAGCGTGTCTTCGAACGAACAACACGCGGCCTGTACTTCTTTCACACTGGGCTCATTCTTCCCGCCGCGATTCCGGTCTCAGCGACTATGCTTGCCGGTACCCCTAATCTGGACACCGACGAAATTCGAATGCTGAACGTCGAAGCTATTGGGAAAGGAGCTTGTGTCTATCGTTACGGGGTAGCGGCCGAGGACGTGAACAGCAGCCTTTGGATCTATGAGTTTCACAAGGCGCACTGGGCTTTGGTAACAACAGGGAGCACGGAGTGACGACACCATATATCAAATACTTCGACGCGGACAAATACGTCCTTCCTCGCGAGGCGCGCACGCGTCTCCTGTGCGCCGGTCAAGTCCAACTTTAGACCTCATGGCCAAGTCCGTTGCGCGCAAGCACCATTACGTTCCGCAGGCCTATCTCGCCGCATTCACTACAACAGGCAGGAAAGACGGTCAATTCTTTGTCCTGGATGTGGAGAGTAGCCGTGCATTTCGTACCTCGCCGGGAAATGTTGCGGCCGAGCGGGACTTCAACCGCGTGGACATTGAAGGTCACTCGCCCGATGCAGTTGAGAACGGACTCGCACCCTTTGAAGGAAATGCGATCGATGCAATTCGTCGGGTCGTTGAAACTCAAAGCTTCCCGAGCGACAGTGACTGGAATCTCATCCTGAACTTGCTGGCCCTACTTGCAGTTCGCAATCCGCGACTTCGCGGGTCGTTCAATCGATCACGGGAGCAAACCTTCCGAATCATCGCCGACTTGCTCGCCTCGGACAAGAAGCTGTGGGACAGGCACATGCAAAAGGCCAAAGACGCGGGCGAGCAGTATCCTAATGTGTCGTTCCAGGAGTTCAAGTCCTTTGTGGAGCGAGGAAACTACAACTTTGTGTTTCACCCCGAAGGCAACTTACGCACGGAATTCAACGCGCTAGACAAGATTTTGCCGATTCTGGGTCAGAGAATTTGGTCGGTGCTTGTTGCGCCGCCAGAGGGTCCGGAGTTCATTTGCGCGGATCACCCGGTTACGTTGGTTTGGAAAGGTGATCGCGAAGGGCACGTCGGCTACGGGCTGCGCGAAACGGAAGTCTTCTTCCCCCTTGGAAGGCGAGTTGGCTTCTACGGTGTATATGAGACCCCGCTAAAGCCAGTTGTGACTTGCCGACCCTTAAACGTGGCAATCATGAACCAGCGCTTGGTGAATAGTGCCGAGCGTCAGGTGTACTCCGCAGTCGAAAGCTTCGCCGTTTGGCATAGGGGCAGCATCCGGGAGGTCCGCTGTGAGGGCTAACCCTGCAATGCACATGGACCTCGCGCGAAAAGCCGCGCGAGGCCGGTGATTTTGGACGTAATGCCCGCTATGGAGCGAGCAGATTGGAAAGCTCTACAGCAGTTTTGTGTCTTTATGTACATCTCTGCATAAGGGCCCTTATGCACAGAGTCCAGTTATGAACAGTTTTGTATTCGTTGGGTTGGCAGTCTCTTCTGTAAAGGGCAAAACACAATGGCTTTGCCCTTTACATAATTACAGGTTCTTCAAGAATTCCAGCAATGATTCGGTCGCCTTGAAACGCCGTGCGGGGATCTCAGGCTCTTGTAGGCGAGCCAACGCCTTCTCCTTCATGGCCAAATCGGCTTCGACGTATTGATGGGTTGTTGTCGGGCTTTCATGTCCCAGCCACAACGCGATGACACTGATTTCCACGCCCGACTGCAGCAAATGCATGGCCGTGGTGTGTCTGATGGTGTGGGGAGAAATCGCACGCTTCGCCAGACTCGGAATCGTTTTGACGGCAGCTTGCACGGCCAATGCCATACGCTGGGTTACGTTGGAGCGTGTCATCGCTTGACCACTGCGATTGGGCAACAAGGCCGAGGTTGGCCCTAAATCAGGATTGAGTTTTAGCCACTGACGAACTGACTTGACCGTCGATCGCCAGAGAGGGACAGAACGATCCTTGCGACCTTTGCCATGCAAGTGCACGCAAGCTGAGGCATCCAGCACGACATCAGACACCTGGACGCCAATCACCTCCGATACTCTGGCACCTGTGTTGTACATCAACGCCATCAGCAAGCAGTCACGTTGGCTGGTCCAACTCAGGCCAGGGCGGCCGATCACGGCAAGCATCTCGTCGCGGGAGAGAAATCCGAGCATCGGCCGCTCAAATCGCTTCATCGGAACCCCCAGCGCCTGCTCAACGACATGCAACCCGGCGACATCCCTGCGCCCAGCGAACTTCAGAAATGAGCGCAGTGCAGCCAATCTTGCATTGCGACTGCGCACTGCGTTGTGGCGGTCAACTTCAAGATGGTCAAGATAGGCCAGAATGAGTGCAGGCGTAATGTCGGCGAGCAAAAACATCGTGGGGGGCTTTTGCAGTCGCTTTTGCGCGAAGTCCAAAAACAAAACAAAGGCATCTCGATAGGCGGCCACGGTACGCGAACTCAAGGCGCGTTGTTTCGTCAGGTGTTCGGTAAAGAACGATTGCACCAGTGACGGGAAACTGGGTGAAACGGTGGTGTCATTCATGATCAAACTCCCCGGCACATGCAAAGCATTCAAACCTTGCACCGGCCAAAGCCATCAACTCAGGCACACCGGTGAGATACCAGTAAGTGTGTGAAATCCTGACATGCCCCATGTAGGTCGACAAAGCCAACATCCGTTGGTTTAGATCCACGTCTTGCTCATGCCACAACGTCAATCGTTTCACCGCAAAACTGTGGCGTAAATCATGGATGCGTGGCTGCCCATGACTGCCACGATCAATCCAGCCAAGCTGTGTACGCAACTGCGTGAAGATGCGATGAACTTGCCTGTCTCCCAGCGGCTTGCCAAGATGGGCCCCCCGCGAGCCCACAAAAAACAGTGACTGCGCCGCATCAGGCACTTGCTTCATACGTGTCGCGCGGTATGTAGCTAGAGGCGCGATCACACTTGGATGCACTGGCACCAATCGGGACTTGCCAAACTTGGCACCGCGCACCGTCAGTACGCCCGCCACCAAGTCCACATCAATATCAGCCAGCCCAAGGGCCTCGCCTATGCGCAACCCTGTCGCGGAAATCAGGCCAAACAGCGTCGCATAAGTGGCTGCACGCAGACCGTCGGAGGGACCGAGTTTGCCCGCTTCTTGCATGAGCGCCAATACCTCATCTGCACGGTAGATGTGCGGTGTCTTTCTTCCCGGAAGGGATCCAAATATTGAGTCGTCTGGCACTTCGGTGGCCGCTTCAAACTGCTGTAACCACCGTAAAAATGGTCGCAAGTTCACCAGCCGTCTGGCCGACGTTTCAGGACTGACGTTGCCTCCATGCGCCTCGCGTGCCCACTGCGAAGTCAATTCAACAGTAACCGCTCCAAGGTGCTTTGAATCCTCAACAAAGCTGGCAAAGTTCAGCAATTCCCGACCGCATGAAATGAGGCGATAGCCCAGATTGCGCTGCTCACGCAGGAATTCCTGCACTCTCGTGCGAAGACCAACGGCGGCGTTCATGCAGCACTCCCAGGCCAGGGCAATGCCACTTCGACCAAACTGTGTTGATCGAGTTTGGCGTAGATCACCGAGGTGTTCAAGGAACGGTGCCGGAGCATGTCGGCTACATCTTTGATGGAGCCCCCGCCATTGACAATCCGGCACGCCAAGGTGTGGCGCAAGGAATGGCTGCGACCGTGCACAATACCGGCGCAACGCAATGCCCTGCCGATAAAAGCGCGTATAGCGTCAACCCCGATGGGCTGATCATGGGGCGCTTTTAGCCGAAAAAAAATGGTCTTGATGGTGGTGGTCGGTCGCTCGTGACGCAGGTACTCGGCCAGAGCCTCCCCCGTGGCCGTTGGCAACGGCAGGATATCTTGGCGCATCGACTTCGTCTGCCTGAGTTTCACGGTGCCATTGCGCCAATCGATGTCACTGAGTTCGAGCTTGGCGATCTCCCCGCTGCGCAACCCGAGATCCAAAGCCAACCGAACCATGCTCAGTAGACGCCACCGTGATGACACGGTCTGTTCACAATGCGTCATCAATCGTTGCACCTCCCCAGCCGTAAGGGCACGGGGCAATGACGCCAGTGTCCATTGGGCTGGTGTTGAAATTGCGCCCAGCAGCCCGCGTACCTCATCGCCGCAAGTGAGCCGATAGCGGAAATAGGCCCGAAAGGACGCCGCCAAAGATTGCGCATGCGATGTCGAGTTGACCCGCTCCAGCTCTTTGGTGATGAAGGCACGCAGGTCTTCCACCAGCATGTCTTTGCCTGTGAAGGCCCTGTCGGCAAACTTCCAGCGCAGAAATTGCCCCACCCGGTACAGCCGGTCTTTGCGCGTCCCCACGGCAAGACCACGTGCATTGCGCATATGTGCGTCGTACCGGCGCAGTTCATCGGCTATTGGTCCGGCGGGAGGCAGCACTTCGGCGATCACACGCTCCTCGCGAAGCACCTCCAGCAGCAGCCCGAGCCCAGCGCGCAACTGATCATGGCTTCTCAACGCCATGGAATGGCAATCACAGCGTGGCAAATGGAAATTGAGAAATTGATTAACGCAATCCTGGTCGAGTTGACTGGCCACCAGGGTGCAGCGGGCCATCCAGTGAGCGAAATGCGCCAGTGCGTCAATGTGACTACGCGATGATTGCCGGGAGTAACTTCCTTGCTCAAGATTTGCCGTGTAGGCCTCAACATGCGCGGCAAGCGGGCCGTCAAGTAGCCAGGTCTTGGCCAAAGGGGGTAACGAGTTGATCGAATCCATGGTGGTCTCCAGTTGTGAAGCCACCACCCATGCGCCTGTCCGGAAATTATGTAAAGCTCATCAACCCGTCAAGCTCGGCTGTTCAGGGAGGAAGACAGCCACTGCTGAACCAAAACTGTTCATAACTGGGAAATGTGCATAAGTGTCTTAAACAGTCGGCCACCCGGAAAACTGCCCAACACCCAGGCCAGTGACTCTTTAAGACACTCTGATGTTGACGGGGTTATAGTGATTGACAATTCAACTCTTTAGACATTCGTAGGCAGCTCGCAGTCTTATGACAATGAACGAAGTGTATGCCGCGATCGAACCGGCGCGCGCGGAAATCGACATGCTCGAAGGGCCCACCATGCTTGAGTTTGGCAGCCCCTCATGCGGATACTGTCGCGCGGCCCAACCGCTGCTGGCCTCCGCTTTTGCCGATCACCCGAACGTGCGTCACATCAAAATCGCTGATGGTAGCGGTCGACCTCTGGGGCGTTCATTCAAAGTGAAGCTTTGGCCTACGTTGGTATTTCTCAGTAATGGCCGGGAAACCGAGCGCCTGGTTCGAACTGGCGACGCGGGCGCGATCCGCAGAGCCCTCGCGCGGATCGAATCATCGCCCCTGGCTTGACCGCACTGCAGGGAGTTCAGTCGACCCCGTCCACTGAAAACCAGATCCAGAATACCGTCAACGGCAGTGGTAGGGCCGACACGACATGGCGGAACAGGGAGTTATGTGCAACGTCGTGAAAACGCGTCTGGTTCAAATCGGCACTCAGTGGATGCGTATTGGGTTGGCTGGCGGTGGCGCTTGCCGGGAGTTGACTTGGGAAATTGAGCGGCTTCAATGGAGCGGGATGTAATTCGGCAGTGCAGCGGGAGCGGGCCTTCCCGCCTGAGAAGCTGCTTAACGGACTCACTTCAATTTCAGAGCTCGCTTGTGGCGCGATGCTTGTCAACGCACTGCCACGGACCCTGTGCTAGAGTAAATTTCAATCACAGGCGTCCACCATAAGCCCCACCCCAACCCAACACCCACACGGCCTCAACATCGCCCTCTGGTCAAGCCCAATGACGAATTGGAAACATCACCGCTCCGCGTTACGAGAACCAGCCTCAGCGCCAGACGAAGCGCTGCTGCGGATTGAGCCCGAAGTGATCGTCGTTGAAGGTCAGCGTGCTGGCGGCTCCAGTACCTGATCAATCCCACCAGGCAGCAAGCACCTGAAGTTCAATTGGCCATGACGAGCGAACAAACACCCGGATTCAACGCCCGCTTGTGGCGACGCTTTGTCACCATCGCGCGTCCGTACTGGCTGTCGGATGAACGCTGGCGTGCCAGGGGCCTGTTGGCCCTGCTGATCCTGCTGCTGCTGGGGCAGACCGCCTTCAGTGTGCTGTTCAACCACGAGTCGGGCGAATTCACCTCGGCCTTGGCCGCGCGCGACACCGATCGCTTCTGGGCCTCGATCTGGCGCTACACGGCCATCCTTGTGGCAGCGGTGCCCATTTATGCCCTGTACTACTATGTACGCGACACCCTCGGTCTGCGCTGGCGCCGCTGGCTGACGGACAGCTTTCTGGCGCGCTATTTTCATCAGCGCGCCTATTACCGGCTCAACACCAGCGGCATCGACAACCCCGACCAGCGCATCGCCGAAGACATCAACAGCTTCACCCAGCAGTCGCTTTACTTCTCGATGATCGTGCTGGGCTCGGTCATCGACCTGGTCGCCTTTTCCACCGTGCTGTGGACCATCTCGCAGGGGCTGGTCTATTTCCTGCTCGGCTATGCGATCTTCAGCACCGTATTCACGGGCGCGGTATTCGGCAAACGGCTCATCGGCTTGAACTTTCGCCAACTGCAGCGTGAAGCCAACTTTCGCTTCAGCCTGGTGCGGGTGCGCGAACACGCGGAGCCGATTGCCTTCCACGACGGCGAGGCGCGCGAGATGTCGGCGCTGCAGCGTGTCTTCGCGGCGGCTTACGCCAACTACCAGCAAGTGCTGCGCTGGCAGTTCAAACTCAACCTGTTCCAGTACGCCCATAGTTTCCTGACCATCGTGCTGCCGACCGTGATCATTGCCAACGATGTCCTCTCCGGGGCGCTGGAGGTCGGACGGGCGATCCAGGCCGCCGGCGCCTTCGCGGCCATCCTGAGCGCGCTGACGGTGATCGTCAATCACTTCGAGGGTCTGAGTCGCTTTTCCGCCGGTGTTGACCGGCTGCACGCCTTCTCCGAGGCGTTGGGTGTCCAGGCGGACGAACCCGCCATCGACCCCGCCGTCGCCCGGCATATTCACACTGTGCACGGCTTTGATCTTGCCCTTGAGCATCTGACAGTGCTCACGCCCAACCGCGAGCATCTGCTGGTTGAAGAACTCACGCTGGCCGTCAACCCGGGCGAAGGACTGCTGGTTGTCGGGCCCAGCGGTACGGGCAAAAGTTCGATACTGCGGGTCATTGCCGGGCTGTGGAACACAGGCTCGGGCGAAGTAACCCGCCCGGCCGGATCGGACATGTTGTTCTTGCCCCAACAGCCCTACTTGCCGCTGGGCGACCTGCGCTGCCAGCTGACCTATCCGCAAACCGAGCGCGACATCTCGGACGAAGAACTGCTGCAGTGGCTTGCGCAGGTGAATTTGCCGACGCTGGCGGAGCGCTTCGGCGGCCTGGGCGCAGAACTGGATTGGTCCAGGGTGCTGTCCGTCGGCGAGCAGCAACGGCTGGTCTTTGCCCGGGCCTTGCTCGCCAAGCCCCGCTACCTGCTGCTCGATGAGGCCACCAGCGCGCTGGATGCTGGCAATGAGGAGCGCCTGTACGGCCAGCTAGCCGTCCTGTCCATCACACCGATCAGTGTCAGTCATCACCAGGCCATTGTGAAGCACCACCGTTGGGTGCTGGAGTTGCCCGGCAACGGCAGTTGGACGCTGCATGAGGCCAGAGGCTACCGTTGGAGCCCGTGAGCAATTGAGGTCATTGGAGTGTCAAGCGGCGCCACGTAGCGGTACAGCGCAACGCAGCCGCGGCAGGCCCGCCCGATGTCAACTCCATGGCGTGCTGTGTCACGGGAGTGGCTCTGGTGGCGCGTCAAAACTGTCGCGGAACGTGAAGTAAAGCGAGGTAAAAAACATCGACGCCATCAGCAGCAGGGCGGGAAACAGCAGGTCGCCGGCCAAACCCGGATTGCCCATCAGAGATGCGATGGTGGTCACTCCCACCACCAGCATGATCAGCACGGCCAGCCACATCAAGCCAAACAGCACGTAGGCCCAGAAGTTGCGCCCGCAGGCCACGATGCTGAAGAACAGGCTTTTGACGGGCGACAGGCCGTGCCAGTGCACCAGCGCCGGCGCATGCCAGAACATCAAGGACAGCGGCAGGTGCAGGCCGATAAAGACCCACATGGCCGCCTGAAAATCGGGCTCCATCATCATCTCGCGCGTGGGGCTGGCGCCGCCCAGGTAGACGCGGGCAAAGGCGCCGTCGTCGACCAGCCAGGACACCCCCATGGCCAGCAAAAAACCCAGCGCATACAGGCCGCCCAGCAGCAGCATGGCGCGGGTTTGCTGAGGGCCAGCGCGAAAGGCGGTCAGCAGCACCTTGGGCATGGGGAAGCGGCCTTCGATGGCTTCCCGCGTTGCCGCCATCATCCCCAGCGTGGCGGCGGGCAGCAGGGTCATGGCCAGGGCGATACCGATGAAAGGCACCTGGCTCACGACGGTCATCACCGCCATGAACATGAAAAACAGACCGGCCAGCGCCAGGGGCTGTTTGAAAAATGTTTGCATACCCAGCTTGACCCAGAGCGTACCGGTGCGGGCTGAAACGATATTGAGCTTCATGGCTGCATCTCCAGCAGGTTGGCGACATCCGGGTGCATGACCCGTTGCTGCAGCACCCGCTCAAAATGGGCCGGGTCGTGGGGTTGGAGCAGGCTGGCCGGGCGCGGCAGGTAGTAGTCCCACAAGCGCGAAATCCAGAAACGCAGGGCTGCGCCGCGCAGCAGGGCGGGCAGCAGCGCCCGCTCGGCGCTCTCCAGTGGGCGCACCGCGCTGTAGGCGCGCAGGAAGCTCTGGAAGCGCTCCACGTCATGCGTGCCGGTATCGAGATCAATGCACCAGTCGTTCAGGCAAACCGCCATGTCAAACAGCCAACTGTCGACGCCGGCAAAATAGAAGTCAAAAACGCCGGTGAGCTCCGGCTGGCCTTGCGCGCCGTCAAACAGCGCGTTGTCGCGAAACAGGTCGGCGTGGATCGGGCCGCGGGGCAGGGCGGCATAGGTCGATGAGGCGGCGATGTGGTTTTGGTAGGCCAGTTCGCTTTGCAGCAGCGCCGCTTGCGTCGGGTTGAGGTGCGGCAGCAGCAGCGGCACCGTCTCATTCCACCAGACCAAGCCGCGCAAATGGGGTTGCACCAGCTCAAAGTCGCGTCCGGCCAAGTGCATTTTGGCCAGCAGGCTACCGACGGCCGCGCAGTGGGCGGGCGTGGGGGAAAGCTCGCTGCTGCCGCGCAGTCTGGTCACAACTGCAGCTGGCTTGCCCTTGAGCTCAAAAACCAGATCACCGCGCGCGTTGGCGCTCGGCTCGGGCACCGGGATGCCGCGCTCGGCCAAGTGCTTCATCAAACGCAGATAGAACGGCAAGGCCTCGAACGTGAGTCGCTCGAACAAGGTCAGCACGTAATCGAAAACTTCACCGTCGCGCTCGGTGCTGACAAAGTAATTGGTGTTTTCAATGCCCCGGGCGCAGCCTTGCAGGGTGGTGAGTTCACCCAGTTTCAGTTGTCGCAGCAGGGCGCGCGCCTCTCGGGTAGAGACTTCTGTGTAAACCGCCATGAATCAGAAACCTAGAATTTTCCAGCTGCGTTCGCCGCTGGCGGGTTCAACCTGGTAGGCGGGCAGGCGCCCCTTGGGCTGAACCGTGATGGTCTTGGTTTCGCCGCCGATGCGCAGCTCATCAATGCGGGCGCCCGAGTCTTCGATTTGAATGCGCTCGGTGCGCTTTTCAATCACGCCGGGTGCAGCGGACGCCGCAGCGCGTGGCTGCGCGGCCGTGGCTTGGGCGGGTGCAGCAGATTGTGCGAGCGCGAGGCCGCAGCATGACATGGACAGGGCAAGAAACAGGGCGATTTTCATCGAACCATTGTAGAGTGGGCAGAGCGCAGCAGCACTCGCAGGCAAAATGCGCGCATGAATATGAATGACTCTCTGACTGACGGTGTGACTGACACCCCAAGCAAGCCAAAAATCCTGCTGCTGGTGGACGGCTCCAGCTACCTGTACCGCGCCTTTCACGCCATGCCGGACCTGCGCGCCGTGCCCGGCGACCCCAGCAGCGCGCCCACCGGGGCCATCCGCGGCATGATCAACATGCTGCAAAGCCTGCGCAAAGAGGTGCCGGCAGATTACGCCGCCTGTATTTTTGACGACAAAGGCCCCACCTTTCGGGACGCGTTGTACCCCGAGTACAAGGGGCACCGCTCGCCCATGCCCGATGATTTGCGGACCCAGATCGAGCCGATTCATGAAGTGGTGCGCCTGATGGGTTGGAGGGTGCTGGCCGTCCCCGGCGTCGAAGCCGATGACGTGATCGGCACACTCGCCGTGACGGCGGCGCGCCAGGGCATTGAGGTGATTGTGAGCAGCGGCGACAAGGACCTGGCGCAGCTGGTCAATTCGCACATCACCATCATCGACACCATGAATGGCCGGCGCCGCGATGTGGCGGGTGTCGAGGCTGAATTTGGCGTGCCGCCGCAGTTGATGGTGGATTTTCAGACGCTGGTGGGCGACGCCATTGACAACGTGCCGGGCGTGCCCAAGGTCGGGCCCAAGACGGCTGCCAAGTGGCTGCAGGAATACGGTTCGCTCGATGCCGTGGTCGCCAACGCCGACAAGATCAAAGGCGTGGTGGGCGAGAACCTCAAAAAATCACTGGACTGGCTGCCGCTGGGCCGCCAACTGCTGACCATCAAGACGGACTGCGATCTGGACGGCTGGATGCCGGACTTGCCCGCTCTTGATTCGATAGCTACTGGCACAATGAATACGGTGGCTCTGGCCCTATTTTATGAAAAATACGGGTTCAAGGGCTTGGCGCGCACCTTGGGTGGCGGGTCTTCCAGCGTGGCAAGCAAGGCGAGCTCAGGATTTGGGGTCGGATCCAAGGAGCGAAGCGACGCCGGCTCAGACCCCAATTCCGGGTCAACAGCTGAACCCGGTTTGTTCGACGACATTGATCCCCCCGCCCCGTCCCGTATGACCGACCTGCACTACGACACCATCCTGACCTGGGACGCCTTCGACCACTGGCTGGCCAAAGTGCAAGCCGCAGACCTGGTGGCGCTGGACACCGAAACCACTTCGCTCGACGAGATGCGCGCCAAAATAGTCGGCATCAGTTTCAGCGTGACGCCGGACGAGGCGGCGTATATCCCGTTGGCGCACGCCTACCCCGACGCACCAAAGCAATTGCCACTCAACGACGTGCTGGCCAAACTCAAACCCTGGCTGGAAAACCCGGCGAGGCCCAAGCTGGGCCAGCACGTCAAGTACGACCGCCATGTGTTTGCCAACCACGGCATCGAGGTGCAAGGCTACGTGCACGACACCATGCTGCAAAGCTATGTGCTCGAAGTCAACAAACCCCATGGGCTGGCCAGTCTGGCCGAGCGGCACCTCGGGCGCACCGGCATCAGCTTTGAGGACTTGTGCGGCAAAGGGGTCAATCAAATCTGTTTTGACCAGGTCGACATTGCCAAAGCAAGCCAATATTCTTGTGAAGACTCGGACATGACGCTGGCGGTGCACCGTGTGCTGTGGCCGCTGTTGCAGGCCAGCGCTGGCGCCGCACTGCAGAGCGCCAGCGCCGATGTGCAGGGGGAATCGGGCCATGCGCCGGGTTTGTCCGAGCCTTACCACCTGCCCAGCCTGCTTGGGATCTACGAGCTGGAAATCGCCAGCAGCGAGGCCTTGTATCGCATCGAGCGCAACGGCGTGCTGATTGACGCGCCCACCTTGGCCACCCAAAGCCACGAACTGGGATCGCGCATTTTGCAGCTTGAAAAGGAAGCGCATGAGCTGGCCGGGCAACCGTTCAACCTGAGCAGCCCGAAGCAGATTGCCGAGATTTTCTTCACCAAGCTCGGTCTGCCAGTTGTAAAGAAAACCCCCACGGGCTCGCCCAGCACTGACGACGAAGTGCTGCAAAAACTCGCCGAGGACTACCCGCTGCCCGCCAAGATTCTGGAGCACCGTGGCCTGTCCAAACTCAAGGGCACCTACACCGACAAGCTGGCGCAACTGGCGCATCCGCGCACCGGTCGCGTCCACACCCATTACGCGCAAGCCGTGGCCGTCACCGGGCGGCTCAGCAGCAACGACCCGAATTTGCAAAACATTCCCGTGCGAACGCCCGAAGGGCGGCGCGTGCGCGAGGCCTTTGTCGCGCCGGCGGGTTGTGTCATTGCCAGCGCCGACTACAGCCAGATCGAGCTGCGTATCATGGCGCACATCAGCGGCGACGCCGCCCTGCTGCTGGCGTTTCGCGACGGCATGGATGTGCACCGCGCAACCGCCGCCGAGATATTTGGGGTTGATACCGGCCAGGTCACCAGCGAGCAGCGCCGTTACGCCAAAGTCATCAACTTCGGCCTGATTTACGGCATGAGTGCCTACGGCCTAGCCAAAGCCTTGAGCATCGACAACACGGCGGCCAAGAACTACATCGAGCGTTACTTTGACCGTTACCCCGGCGTCAAAAATTACATGGACCACACCCGCGCGCTCGCCAAGCGCCAGGGCTATGTCGAAACCGTGTTTGGCCGGCGCTTGTATCTGCCCGAGATCAACTCCCCCAACGGCCCGCGCCGCAGTGGTGCCGAGCGCGCCGCGATCAACGCACCGATGCAGGGCACGGCCGCTGATCTGATTAAGCTCAGCATGGTGAAAGTCCAGCAAGAGATTGATGAGCAAAAACTCGCCACCAAGATGATCATGCAGGTGCATGACGAACTGGTGTTTGAGGTGCCCGAGTCAGAAATCGATTGGGTGCGCCATGAGGTGCCCAGGCTGATGGCAGGAGTGGCGCACCTGAAGGTGCCGCTGCTGGCCGAGGTGGGCATCGGGCCGAACTGGGATCAGGCGCACTGAGTAATCAGGGCTGCCGGTAGATATACAGGCCCAGGCACAAGGCTGCACCCACGGCATACAGCAGCCAGGTGCTCGAGATGGCATAGGGGTAAAGCATGAGTGCGACGCCGATCCATTTGGGCACGGGCAACGAGGCTTTCTTGCCGTAGCGGTAAGCCGCAATACCCGCGATGCCAAACACCAGGGCGCCCAAAATGTAGAGCGGGCTGGGCAGGCTGAAACCGAGGGATTCGAGGGCCTTTAATTCATTCATGGACAAGGCCGGGGCGGGAGGGACTGGCCATAATGCGTTCAAACCAGTCCATGAAATCCTTTGATGTGAACCATCGCCGCCGTCTGCTCCAGCTGCTCTTCGCCAGTGCCGTGAACTTGAGTTTGCCGCGCAGTGCCTGGAGCCAGTCGCGGTGGACTCGCAATCCGTTCACGCTGGGCGTTGCCAGTGGCTCGCCGACGCCCGATGGCGTGGTGTTGTGGACGCGCTTGCATAACGACAAGTCGTCGTTATGGGGCGGTGGCGAGTTGGGCCAGACTGTGGTCCCGGTGCGCTGGGAGCTGGCGCACGACGAGCAGTTCAGCCGTATCGTGCAAAGTGGGCAGTCGATGGCTGGGCCCGAATTGGCGCATTCGGTTCACGTCGAGGTGGCGGGTCTGGAGGCGGATCGCTGGTATTTCTACCGTTTCATGGCCGGCGATTTTGTCAGTCCGGTGGGGCGTACGCGCACGCTGCCCAAGCCCGATCCGGTCGTGGCCCGGCTGCGGCTGGCCTATGCCTCGTGCCAGAAATGGGAGGACGGTTATTTCAGCGCCTGGCGCCACATGTGCGAAGAAAACCTGGACTTGGTGCTGTTTCTGGGCGACTACATCTATGAATACCCAGCGCTCACCAGCAAAGTGCGCGTGCCCACCGGTGGCTGGGTCTTGAGTCTGGACGACTATCGCCAACGCTACGCGCTGTACAAGGGCGAGGCCGATTTGCAGGCGATGCATGCGGCTTGCCCCTGGTTGCTGACCTGGGACGACCACGAGCTGCAAAACGATTACGCGGGCGCGCAAGCCGGCTACAGCAGCGCGCTGGATCCCTCAAATCCAGAGCACTTTTTGGCGCGGCGCGCGGCGGCCTACCAAGCCTGGTACGAACACATGCCGGTGCGCGCGTCTGCCTTGACGCGGGGCTTGGCCGGTCTGGCGAGCGGCGCCGAGCTGCGCATTTACAGCCGCTTGCCCTATGGCCAGCTCGCTTCGCTCTACCTGCTCGATGGTCGCCAGTACAAGGACCCGCAGGCTTGCACCAGCGGCGGGGGCCGGGGATCAGGCAAAGTGAAGCCGGAGACTTGCCCGCAGTGGCATGATCCGGCCCGTTCGCTCTTGGGCCAGACACAGGAGCGCTGGCTGTACGGCGAATTTGCCAAGGCCACCGCGCAGGAGTCCGGTTGGAACGTGCTGGGCCAGCCCACGCTGTTTGGGCAGCGTGATTTGAAAGTGGGCCCCGGTCAGACCCTTTGGAACGACGGCTGGGACGGCTACCCCGCAGCGCGCACGCGCTTGACCGATGCCTTGCGCCAGCACGCCGTGGCCAACCCGGTGATTCTGGGCGGCGATGTGCATGAAAACTGGGTCGGCCACGTCAAGGCCGACTACGCCGACCCGGGCAGTGCCAGCGTCGGGGTGGAATTTTGTGGCACCAGCATCAGCTCGCACGCCGGCGGCAACGCCAAAACCGCACAACTCCTGGTCGAGAACCCGCACTTTGTCTTTGCCGACGCGCAGCGCCAAGGCTACGGCGTGGCGGAGTTCACGCCCCAGCAACTTACCACCAGCTTGCGCGTGGTCGACGACGTGACGCGGCAAGATACCAAAATTGAGACCCTGGCCCGCTTTGTCGTGCAGGTCGGGCGGCCGGTGCTGGAGCGGGCTTGAGCTGGCACGGCAGCGTCACGCACCGCCAGCAACAAAGGTTGCCGTGAAACAGCTTCCTGCTGTTCATTAATTTGATAGCTTGTCACGCAATACCCACGCGGGCTGCAGCCTGATTTGTTATAAATATGGCGCCGCCTTTAACTTGCAACAGCAACCAAAGCCACTCGTGCCGAAGGCGCCTGAGAGTGGTCGGAAAATTTGATGGACTGATTTTCACAATCGGTGATGGACGCCATTGGCGTCGAATGCCAACAGTCTGTCGTACTTCCCGAACAAATTTGACCAACAGACTCAGTGACTGCTTCAGAGACGGATTTACTTCGGCTGTGCAGCGATACATGACGACCATGAATGGCAAGTTCCTGGAAGTCCAGTGCTTGCCCGCCACCTCCGCAAATACCCCATCGACCACGCAGACTTGGAAGTGAATACGCCCGTTCAGGCTGGAGTCGAATCGGTTGATGAAAGCCACCGCGCCAATGTGCAGGGCTGCGTTGCCCACATTCGCCGCACCGGCGCAGTGGGCAGATAATGGCGCAGATTACCCAGCGCCGGCACACATGCGCTAGTGACAATGCGGGATTGCTCGGCGAGTGGCGGAAAGCACACCATTACCCAGATTAAGGCAAAGCGAACGCTCCGACAACCTCGTTCAACCGCAATCGTGTCCGCGCCAGGCTTGGGGAGCGTTCTGATGCGCGTTGCGGGCTCCATTCGGAGTTGACCCATGCGGTCAGGCGGGCGTTGTATCCCAAGCCTTGCGCCAAACTGCCGTCGATTGTTTTCAACAAGTCCTCTCTGATTTGTTTGGGAGCGCTCTTCGCGAGTTTTAACAACGACTGCTTGGGGTCTGCCAATTCATCAGGCGCGGCAGGCAAAACACCCTTTGCCCCAATCAGCGCCCGCATTGCAACGTGGTCAGCTAGCACCCAAGACTCCACTTCACGCACGGCAATCCGAAAAAGCAGATTGGCAGGGGGCGCACCAGCCAACCATTGGTCGCGAAACTCAACCAAGCAATTTGCACGATCCAAGTCCGTCAGCACCAGCATCACCTGCTGTTGCGCCATTTGGTACCAGCTACCCATCCTGGAGCGCAGATAGCCATTCCCCGTCTTGCCCAACTTATGTTGAATGAAATGTGGCGTTGGAACTTCAGAAATCAGGCGCAGTGCAATCGCCTCACTGAGTTGGTCTTCCGTGGCAATGGCAATCGGCGTCATTGCCACAAGCCCAGCTGCGATACCTTCTCGGGGCGGGTCTTGGGCAATACCACTTCCGCAACACTGAGCCCGGCACCAAGCGCTTGCCGCTCGCTGGCATCCAAAGAACGCCCCGTGGTGCCTTGCTTGCCGGTTTCCAAAATCACAACACCCCGTTCATCAATGCCGGGGTTACTCAAAAGCGCATCGCTGTGTGTGGTCAAAACCACTTGACGCTTTGTTTTTCGATCGCGTTGCAGGCGATCCACTATCAGCGGGATTTCCTTCACGATGGCATCGTTGAGCGAAATTTCAGGCTCCTCCAACAACAACATGGAGCTGCCCTCCAGCAACGCCCAGAGCAGGCCAAACAAGCGCAACGTCCCGTCTGAAAAATGCTCCTCAGACTGCCACCCCGCATGGGGGCGATGGTGGGCATAACGCGCCTCCAAATGTGGGTGGCCCATGTCGTCTTTCCTAAACCGCAAATCCTCAAACTGCGGCACCGCCAGCGAAAGTGCTTTTGAAATCTTGGCCAGGCGCGAGTTTCTGGTCTTGTCTGGTGTCTTGGACAAGCGTTCCAAAAAACCTTGGCCAAAAGGATCGTCCGTAAGCCGATGCCCGCCAATTTTTTCGCCAAAGCGCAGCAGTTGCGGCACCAGATGCAGGTAAGTGATATCGCTCAAAAAATCCGCGACGACTCGGAACTCGATATTGGTCTGAATTTGCTCCAGATGCGTTTGGGTGCGCAGCAGCACGTCTACATCGTCCTTGGAGTCTGGTCGATTCAAGATCAGTTCGCCTTCTTTCCAAACCTGCTCACGCGACACCAGCAGACGCTGCGCCCCCTTGCCCTCTGGTTTGAAGGCCAAAACGTATCGCCACACCGGTGGCTGATCCAGTTCCTGGCTGAGTTCAACATCGATCTCCACCTCGGGGTCTCGTCGGGCGTGTAGACAACGCACCTTGGAGATGCCGCCCCGCTCCGCAATAGCCGCCTGTAGCCCGCCGCCCTTGGTCTTGCTGACATCGCGCAAAAATCGCAACGCGTCCAACAGATTGGACTTACCAGAAGCGTTAGGGCCCAGGACATAGGAAACGTCCCGCAGGGGTAAATCCAGCGATTGGAAGTTGCGCCAGTTTTTCAGTCGGATGTTGCTAATGAGCATGGTGTTGCCTTCGGCCGGTAAAGAGGACTAAGCGACATTTTCCACCATCACCTCGGCCAGATGGGCACGGATAGGCATTTCAACACCAAGAGAATTAGTATCGCACCTTGAAACAGCCAGCGATCCGGGTGAAACCGCTCGATTTGCCGCCCACCTGCTCCGTCCACCACTAAGAAATATGTACGAAAGAGTGATTTGCGGTGTGCGGCGTATACCGGGCGCAGAGCTACTCATGCTGCGCATGTGAAACGCCGCTTCGCTACGTCACCAACTGATGGGCTGATCTACCTCGTAGTCCGGTGCGGTTTATGCCACCAGATGCCAGTGCGGCTCGATTTGCGCCCCATCATCCATCTGCGCATCACCACAGTTCTCCCACAGCGGTGGCCTGCGTGCCGGGGATATGTCTGTTTCAATGCCCGGTTTGGGGGAAGCAGATCGCCGACGACTACTACCGCTGTGTGTCTTATGCAGTAGTAGAAACACTGGCTTTGGTGCACAGTTTCAGTCTCAGCAGCATGACTTTTTTGTGAGCGTTTCTGGGGTGCGACATTCACTGCGGGTGCTCAGCCGCCATCATCGCAAGTTATAGAGCCTGGCCTTGAAAGTGGCGCCAGAAATCGAAGGCACCGCACCCACTGCGCTTGGGTTGGTATTCATCACGCCAAAACGATCCAGTGAGCTGTTTGACAAGGCTGCATGCGCGATTGGCGTCACCAGGCCATGAAAGTCAACCAGAAACAGCCTCTTGTCGTTCACTAATTTGATAGCTGGTCACGCACAGTCTACGGGGGCTGCAGCCTGATTATCTATAAATCAGGCGCCGCCTTCAATTTGCAACAACAACAAAAGCCATTCGCGCCGAAGGCGCCACGCCAACATAGTCAGTCTCAGCGTCTGACGCGGTCACCAGTCGATGGCGATTTTGTTGGCGCTGCGTTGCTGCGAACGGCTGTTGGGGCTTGCGGCTCAGCCGGTTTGAAGAGTCACACCGCCGCGAGCGCTTGCTCCAGGTCTTCCAGCAGGTCGTCAATGTGCTCAATGCCGATTGACAGACGCACCATGTCGGGCTTGACACCGGCTTTGGCCAGTTCCTCGGCGTTGAGCTGGCGGTGCGTGGTGCTGGCCGGGTGGCAGGCCAGCGACTTGGCGTCGCCAATGTTGACCAGCCGCGTGAACAGCTTGAGCGCGTCCTGAAAGCGGGCGCCGGCTTCCAGGCTGTCGCTGGCCTTGAGACCAAAGGTGATGATGCCCGAGGCGCGGCCGCCCAGGTACTTCTGCACCAACGCGTGGTCCGCATGGCCGGGCAGCCCCGCGTAATTGACCCAGCCTACTTTGGCGTGCGCTTGCAGGTGCTGGGCGATGCGCAGGGTGTTGTCGCAAATGCGGTCCATGCGCAGGGCCAGCGTTTCAATGCCCTGCAGAATCTGGAAGGCGGCCAGCGCGCTCAGGGCCGCGCCCATGTTGCGCAGCGGCACCACGCGGGCGCGGCCAATGTAGGCAGCAGCGCCCAGTGCCTCGGTATAGACCACGCCGTGGTAGCTCACATCGGGTTCGTTCAGGCGCTTGAAGCGCTCTTTGTGCTCGGCCCACGGGAAATTGCCTGAATCCACAATGATGCCGCCAATGGTGGTGCCGTGACCGCCCAAGTACTTGGTGAGCGAGTGCACCACGATGTCGGCGCCGTGCTCGAACGGGCGGCACAGGTACGGGCTGGCCACCGTGTTGTCCACAATCAAGGGCACTCCGTGCGCATGGGCCACTTGAGCGAGCGCGGCCAGGTCGGTGATGTTGCCCAGCGGGTTCCCAATGGTTTCGCAAAACACCGCCTTGGTGCGCGCGTCGATCAGCTTGGCAAAGGAGGCCGGGTCGCGGTAATCGGCAAAGCGCACCTCGATGCCCATTTGCGGGAAGGTGTGGGCAAACAGGTTGTAGGTGCCGCCGTACAAGGTGGAGGCCGACACGATGTTGTCGCCCGTCTCGGTGATGGTCTGAATCGCGTAGGCTATCGCCGCCATGCCGGAGGCCACCGCCAGTGCACCAATGCCGCCCTCCATGGCCGCCACGCGCGCCTCCAACACGCCGCAAGTCGGGTTCATGATGCGGCTGTAGATGTTGCCCGCTACTTTCAGGTCAAAGAGATCAGCGCCGTGCTGGGTGTCGTCAAACGCAAAGGCCACCGTTTGGTAAATCGGCACCGCCACCGCTTTGGTGGTGGGCTCGGGCGTGTAGCCGCCGTGGACGGCCAGGGTTTCGATTTTCATGAGGGGCTTTCGATTGCAAAAAAATGAAGACACATCTTAAGGCCCGCATCGGGCTGCGCACAGACCGAGTTCTCATATCGATATGCCTGGTTTTGCTATATCGGCTGCGGGTAAACCCGAGCTGCTCGGCGCCGCGATTTCAATCCAAACCCGGGGATACTCCGGGTGACCCGACCATCTTCATTGTCGATTTCAAACTGATCCAGGAGCATTGATGAGCAAGCAGACCAAGTTTCTTTTGAACGAAGACCAGATGCCAAAATTTTGGTACAACCTGCAGGCCGACTTGCCCAAGCCGATGCCCGCCGTGCTGCACCCCGGCACCATGCAGCCGGTCGGGCCCGATGACCTGGCACCCTTGTTCCCGATGGCGCTGATCATGCAAGAGGTCAGCCTGGAGCGCGAGATCGAGATTCCAGAACCCGTGCGCGATGTGTTTCGACTGTGGCGGCCAGCGCCGCTGTTTCGTGCCCACCGCCTTGAAAAAGCGCTCGGCACGCCGGCCAAGATTTATTACAAATACGAGGGCGGTAGCCCGGCGGGCAGCCACAAGCCCAACACCGCTGTGCCGCAGGCGTTTTACAACAAAGAGGCCGGCGTCAAGCGGCTGGTGACCGAAACCGGGGCCGGCCAGTGGGGCTCCTCGCTGGCGTTTGCCGGCTCGCTCTACGGCCTGGAAGTTGAAGTGTTCCAGGTGCGTGTGTCCTTTGACCAAAAGCCGTATCGGCGCGCCTTGATGGAAACCTATGGTGCGCGTTGTGTCGCCTCACCCTCCAATGAGACGGTGTATGGCCGCTCCGTGCTGGCCCAGAACCCGAACCACCCCGGTAGCCTGGGCATTGCGATCTCGGAAGCGGTGGAGCTCGCCGTGCAGCGCGACGACACCAAATACGCGCTCGGTTCGGTCCTCAACCATGTGCTCTTGCACCAGACCATCATCGGGCAAGAGGCCATGATGCAGATGCAAATGGCCAATGACTGGCCCGATGTGGTGGTGGGCTGTGCCGGTGGCGGCTCCAATCTGGCGGGCATTGCTTTTCCCTTCATCGGGCAGGGCTTGCGCGGTGGCCAGAAACCGCGCATCGTGGCGGTTGAACCGGCGGCCTGCCCCACACTGACGCGCGGCAAATACGCCTACGACTTTGGCGACACCGGGCACATGACACCTTTGACCAAGATGTACACGCTGGGCAGTCAGTTCACGCCACCGGGCTTTCATGCGGGCGGCCTGCGCTACCACGGCATGGCGCCGTTGGTGTCGCACTGCAAGGCGCTGGGGCTGTTAGAGGCGGTGGCCTATGACCAGGTGGCGTGTTTTGAAGCCGGTGTGCTGTTTGCGCGCAACGAGGGCATCGTGCCTGCGCCCGAGTCCAACCACGCGATCAAGGGCGCGATTGAAGAGGCGCTGCGCTGCAAGCGCGAGGGCAAGGCAGAGACCATTCTGTTTTGTCTGAGTGGGCACGGTCATTTCGACATGACGTCTTACCAGAAGTACTTTGCCGGTGAGTTGACCGACGAGCATTACGACGAGACCGAGTTGGCGCTGGCGCTGGCCAATTTGCCGAATGTGCCGGAAACGGTGTAAAAGTAACAGCGCCCGGTCAGGGCTGGAACAGCTCAAGCAACCGGTCCAGCCCGCCTGACTCGATCGACACATGGGCGATCTCGCGCACGGCGGATTTGGCGTGAAACGCCACTGACAAACCCGCCTCACGCATCATCGGCAGGTCGTTGGCCCCATCGCCCACGGCAATCGATTGCTGTGGCGCAATGCCCAGCAGGGCGCAGGTTTCGAGCAACATGGTGCGCTTTTCATCGCCATCACAAATGTCGCCCCAGGGCTGATCGACCATGCGGCCGGTGAGGACGCCGTTCTCAATCTGCAGCACGTTGGAGCGGGTGTAGTCAATGCCCAGGCGCTGCGCCACGCGGTCGGTAAAGTGGGTGAATCCGCCTGAGACCAGCAGCACCTTGAGCCCGGCTGCCTTGCAGGCCGCGACCAGTTCAAAGGCACCGGGGTTGAACTGCATCCGTTCCTGATAAATCTGGTTCATCTGCGCCTCAGAAACCCCCTGGAGCAGCGCCACGCGCTGGCGCAGGCTCTCTTTGTAGTCGGCGATCTCACCCTGCATCGCCGCTTCGGTGATGGCGGCGACTTCTCGCTTGCGCCCGACCGCGTCAGCGATCTCGTCCACACACTCGATGTTGATGAGCGTGGAGTCCATGTCGAAGGCGATCAGCTTGAAGTCGCTCAGACGCAGCGGTGGGGTAAAGCCTTGAATGATCAGCCCGGGGGCGATTGCAATAGGGTGCATGAGAGAAAAATTCACTATTGTTTTAATAGCTGCTTATGCAAGCAGGACGGGGGATAGATGCCTATTTATTAGGTTGCAAATGTCAGCCAGTTCTCCACTCGCAAACCCGGCACGCGGGCAAACTCTGCATCGCCTGAGACGAGCGTGGCATCCAGTGCCAGCGCGTGGGCGGCGATGAGTGTGTCATTGGGGCCGATAGGGGTACCTTGGCGTTCCAGGTGGGCGCGGATCGTGGCATAGTGCGCGGGCACCGTGTCATCCAGCGGGAGCACGGACATGCTGGCCATCTGGATGTCATAGGCGGCTTGCAGGCGCGGCGAAGGCTTTTTTGTCAGACCAAAAAGCAATTCACATTGCACGACAACGCTGGTGATCATCTGGCAGGGCTGATCCGCGAGCAATCTGGCTGCATAGCGTTGGGCAACGACTCCTTCGGGCTTGGCCATCAAGTGGCTGATGACGTTGGTGTCAAGCAGGTAAGTCTCAGCGCTCATAAGTTGATGTCGTCCAGTGGCAAGAGCCCTTCATCGACATCGGGAAACTCGTCCTCACAGGGGCCGAGCTGCTGCATTTTTTTCAGTGCATCAAGCAGCGCTGCCTTGCTGCCCTTGGCGAATTTGGGTGTGACAGGTTCAATCACCAGCGTGTTGCCCACCTGGCGCATAGTGGCTTCTTGCCCCGGCAACTCAAACTCTTTGGGGATGCGCACGGCCTGATTGGCTCCATTGCGAAACAAGCGCACGTGGCGCGCAGGCGGCTCAACCAAATAGTCAGCGGCTTTTTCTGAGACGGTGGGCATGATGTTTCTCCTGGCGAGTTCGAACAGTCAGTTTAGCCTATGCCGTGGCATATGTCATGACCATTTTGGCCGCTCACTCGCCACGCGGCGCCATGCGGCAAGTGAGTTGGCGGGTACCTGTGGCGCCATGGGCATCGAAGCTCTGCTCCAGAAACGTGATGTGATCGGCCTCAAATCGCACGATGCTGCAGGCACGGGTGCCGTAATCCGGCAGGGCGATGAATGCGGCCGAGAGTGCGCGCTCGAATTCCAGCGGTATGCCGGTGTCTGGCAAGTCGGCATCGGCGGCAACGCTTGGGTTTTGCAGCAGCGCCAGCAACTGTGCATCGCTGGGCGGCTCTTGCCCCTGCAGGGTTTGCAGACCACCTTTTATGGTGGCCAGCTTGGGCCAGGGTGTCAAAAAGTCCGCGTTGGACACGGCGCCCAGCCCCGGGTGCATGGCAGTCACCTTGGCGTGGCGGCTCTCCAGACCCAGCAGGCTGGTGCCGTCAAAAACCAGCAGGTTAAACGGGTTGTAGTCACTGGCTTGCCCGGCCAGTTCCGTCAGGTAGTCCATCGCGCTGGTATCGGCCTGTAAGTAAGCGCTGACAAGTTCGCCGCGTGAGGGTGCATCCGCGCGCAGGGCCGCTGGATTGCGGTGGTTGGTCAACGCGGCCAATCGTCCCGAGCGGCTGATGCCCAGCCAGGTGCCACCCGCCTGCAAATCGCGCCCGGCCAGAATGTCATCGTCATCCCAGCAGTGCAGGGCCGCAGTGGGGCGAGCGTAGAACTCGTCGCGGTTGGCGATGAGCAACAGTGGGGTGTGGCTGGCGGGTTGCCAGTTCCAGGCGATCAGGCACATGGGTATTGAGGCTCCTGTGAGTTTGCGGCTGATTGGCTGTCAGGTGGCGCTTGTTCTTCTAGGCGGCTGTCGCAGCCGCCGCCACCGGCTGCCCCAAATTGCGCAGCACATCGCGCACCATCTGCGCCCGGTCTTGTGGCAAGGGCAGTTCCCGCTCGATGCGCAGCTTCTCATTACCCGCCAGTTTGATGTGCTTGTTTTTCTGGATCATCGCAATGATCTTCATCGGGTCAATCGGCGGGTTCTTCTTGAAGGTGATGGTGATCACGCCGGGGGCGGCATCGACCTTGACCACGCCAAAGGGTTTGGCCAAAACGCGCAAACGGTGCACATCGATCAGCGTTTGCGCCTGGGCCGGCAGTTTGCCGAAGCGGTCCACCAGCTCCTCCAGCAGCGCATCAATCTGGTTGGCGTTTTGTGCGGTGGCCAGCTTTTTGTAAAACGAGAGGCGCAGGTGCACGTCGCCACAAAAATCGTCGGGCAAGAGCGCCGGGGCGTGCAGGTTGATGTCGGTGCTGACGTTGAGCGGGCTGAGCAAATCGGGCTCAATACCGGCCTTGAGGCAGCGCACCGCTTCACTCAGCATCTCGTTGTAGAGCTGAAAGCCGACTTCCAGCATGTTGCCGCTCTGGTTTTCACCCAGCACCTCACCGGCACCACGAATCTCCAGATCGTGCATGGCCAGGTAGAAGCCGCTGCCCAGTTCTTCCATTTGCTGGATGGCGTCCAGCCGTTGCTGCGCCTGCTTGGTCAGGCCCTCCAGGTCGGGCACCATCAGGTAGGCGTAGGCCTGGTGGTGGCTGCGGCCGACGCGGCCGCGCAACTGGTGCAGTTGGGCCAGGCCAAATTTGTCGGCGCGCGCCATCACGATGGTGTTGGCCGTCGGCACGTCAATACCGGTCTCGATGATGGTGGAGCACAGCAGCAGGTTGAAGCGCTGGGCCACAAAGTCGCGCATCACGGCCTCCAGCTGGCGCTCGGGCATCTGGCCATGGGCCACGGCAATGCGGGCTTCGGGCAGCAGTTCTTCTAATTTTGCGCGGCGATTTTCGATCGTTTCGACCTCGTTGTGCAAGAAGTAAACCTGGCCACCGCGCTTGAGTTCGCGCAGCACGGCCTCACGGATCACGCCGGCACCTTCCGTGCGCACAAAAGTTTTGATGGCCAGGCGGCGTTGCGGCGCGGTGGCAATCACGCTCAGGTCGCGCAGACCTTCCAGCGCCATGCCCAGCGTACGCGGGATCGGGGTGGCGGTGAGCGTGAGCACATCGACCTCGGCGCGCAGCGCTTTCATCTGCTCTTTGTGGCGCACGCCAAAACGGTGCTCCTCGTCGATGATGAGCAGGCCCAGGTCTTTGAAATGGGTGTCTTTGCTCAGCAGCTTGTGGGTGCCGACCACGATGTCGATGGTGCCGTCGGCAATGCCTTTCATGGCGGCGGTGATTTCCTTGGCGGAGCGGAAGCGGCTCATCTCGGCCACTTTGACCGGCCATTTGCTGAAGCGGTCGACCAGCGTCTGGTAGTGCTGTTCGGCCAGCAGCGTGGTCGGTGCCAGAAAAGCCACCTGCTTGCCGCCGGTGATGGCAATGAAGGCGGCGCGCAGGGCGACCTCGGTCTTGCCAAAGCCGACGTCGCCGCAGATCAGCCGGTCCATCGGGCGCGGGCTGATCATGTCCTGAATCACGGCGTGAATGGCGGCGCTCTGGTCGGCGGTTTCTTCAAAGCCGAAGTCGTTGGCAAAAATCTCGTAGTCGCCGGCCGAGTACCTGAAGGCATGGCCTTCGCGCAGGGCGCGCCGGGCATAGATGTTGAGCAGCTCGGCGGCCGAGTCGCGCACCTGCTCGGCCGCTTTGCGCTTGGCCTTGTCCCACTGGCCGGAGCCCAGTTTGTGCAGCGGCGCTTCGTCCGCGGCCACGCCGGTGTAGCGGCTGATGAGTTGCAACTGGCTCACCGGCACATAGAGCGTGGCCTTGTCGGCATATTCCAGATGCAAGAACTCCTGCACCTCGGGTTCGCCGTTGGGCAATTTGTTGCCCAGATCCAGGTTGATCAGGCCGTGGTAGCGGCCAATGCCGTGGGCCGAGTGCACCACCGGGTCGCCGATGTTGAGCTCGCTCAGGTCTTTGATCAGCGCCTCGACGTCACTGACTTGTTCCTGTTTTTTGCGCCGTCGCGTGGTCGGCCCTGCGGCAAAGAGTTCGGTCTCGGTCACAAAATCGATGCCCGCTTCCAGCCAGCCAAAACCCGCGCTCAGGCTGGAGGTGGCGATGCCGATCGGCTCATCGCTGCGCTCGAATTCCGCCAAGGAGTCAAACGCGGGCGGGTCGAACTGACTGCTGTGCAAGAAGTCCAACAGGCTGGTGCGGCGGCCCTCGCTTTCGGCCAGCACCAGGGTGCGTCGCTGGGTGCTTTGGATATGGGCTTTCAGGCGGGCGAGCGGATCTTCGGCGCCACGCACCACGGTCAAGGGCGGCAGCGCTTCAAACTCGGCGTAAGCGCTGGCAGTGTCCAGGGCCGGCCGCAAGGCCAGTTGCGCATGCTGATTGACCCGCTCGTAAAACTGCTCGGTGCTTAAAAACAGGGACCCCGGCGGCAACACCGGGCGTTCCGGGTCGCCTTGCACCAGCCGGTAGCGTTCGCGCGTGTCTTGCCAGAAGTGTGCAAAGGCGGGCTCCAGGTCGCCGTGCAGCACCACCGTGGCCGCCTCACCCAGATAGTCAAACACGGTGGCGGTGTCGTCAAAAAACAGCGGCAGGTAGTACTCGATGCCGGCGGTGGCCATGCCGGCACCGATGTCCTTGTAAATACGGCTGCGCGTGGGGTCGCCGTCCAGCAGCTCGCGCCAGCGGTTGCGAAAGCGCGCACGCGCCTCGTCGTCCATCGGGAACTCGCGCCCGGGCAGCAGCCGCACCTCGGGCACCGGGTACAGGCTGCGCTGGCTGTCGGGGTCAAAGGTGCGGATGCTGTCGATCTCGTCGTCAAACAGATCCACGCGGTAGGGCACGGCGCTGCCCATCGGAAACAGGTCGATCAGGCCGCCGCGCACGGCGTATTCGCCCGGACTCACCACTTGCGTGACGTGGCTGTAGCCGGCCAGCGTCAACTGCGCCTTGAGCTTGGCTTCATCCAGCTTTTGCTTGACCTTGAAATGAAAGGTGTAGCCGGCCAGAAAGGCACGCGGCGCGAGCCGGTACAGCGCGGTGGTGGCGGGCACCAGCACCACATCGGCGCCGGTTTCCTTGTCGCGCTGGCTGATGCGCCACAAGGTCGCCAGGCGTTCGCTGATCAGGTCCTGGTGCGGTGAAAAGGTGTCATAGGGCAAGGTTTCCCAGTCGGGGAACAGAACGCAGCGCAGTTCCGGCGCAAAGAACGCCATCTCGTCGATGAGGCGCTGCGCGTCCAGGGCGTCGGCCGTGATGATGGCGGTGACCTTGTGCTGGCTCTTTTCGCGCAAGCCCAGTTGGGCCAGCAAGAGCGCATCGGCCGAGCCGACCGGGCGCGGCAGCGTGAAGCGCTTGCCGGGGATGAGTTTGGGTAATTCCATGAATGCGAGGCCGGTGGTGGCTAAAGCGCCAATGCGTGACAAAAACGCCAACACCCTGCGCAATGTGAGCCAGGGTGGATGGGTATCGATTCTAGAATGCGGGCCACACCATGCTAGATTCCCCCGCACTTATTCCCCCATCCGACCCGGCGCCACGCTGTTGGGCCTTGATTCCCTGCGCCGGCACGGGCTCACGCGCCGCGGCGGCTGGTCCCAAGCAGTACCAGGTGCTGGCCGGCCAGCCGATGGTGCTGCACACGCTGGCGGCATTTGCCGCGGTGCCACGCATCGCCCGCACGCTGGTGGTGGTGGCGCCAGAGGATACTTTTTTTGCCACCCAGGCCGTGGACGTTGCTCATGTTTTAGTAGCTTCTTGCGGAGGTTCCACGAGGGCTGCAAGTGTACTGAATGGTCTAAATGTCTTGCTGGAGCTCGGCGCGGCCCGCCGCGACTGGGTGCTGGTGCACGATGCGGCGCGCTGTCTGATTCGCCCCGACCAGATCGATCAGTTGATCGATGCTTGCTGGCAAGACGAGGTGGGCGGCTTGTTGGCACTGCCCTTGCCTGACACCCTCAAACGTGAATCCCTTGGCCGGGTGGCCGCCACCCTGGAGCGTGCCGACAAGTGGCTGGCGCAAACCCCCCAGATGTTTCGCATGGGCAGTCTGTTGGACGCGTTGCAAGTGGCAAGCATCACCGTCACCGACGAGTCCAGCGCCATGGAGGCCATGGGCCTGAGCCCGAAGCTGGTGCCCGGCAGCGCCCAGAATTTCAAGGTGACTTACCCGCAAGACTTCTCCCTGGCAGAAGCGGTATTGATGACGCGCTCATCAGGCGACTCCGCGCTGCAACAGTCGGCAAGCGAATTTAAAAGGGCCAGAGACATGAATTTCAGAATCGGTGAAGGCTGGGACATTCACGCCCTGGTCGAGGGTCGCAAGTTGATTCTGGGCGGCGTCGGGGTTCCCTTTCACCTGGGTCTGCTCGGCCACTCGGACGCGGACGTGCTGTTGCACGCCATCACCGATGCGCTCTTGGGCGCCGCCGCGCTGGGAGACATTGGCACGCACTTCCCGGACACCGATGCGCGCTTCAAGGGCGCTGATTCGCTGGCTTTGTTGACAGAAGCGGCGCGGCGCGTACGCGCGCAGGGTTTTGAGATCGGCAATGTCGACAGCACCGTGATCGCGCAGGCGCCCAAGTTGATGCCCTACATGGCCGCCATGCGCACGCAGATTGCGCGGGCGCTGGCGGTTGAGGTCGACCAAGTCAACGTCAAAGCCAAGACGGCAGAAAAGATGGGCCCGGTGGGGCTGGGGCAGGCGATGGAGGCGCGCGCCATAGTGCTGCTGCTGAAATAAACATGAAAACGGGCTCTAGCCCACGTTCTGCTTGCCTAGTATGCTATTAATTAGTTAGCGTATGCAGAGGGATATCTTTTTCTCTGGCCAGTGCATCCAGGCCCTGGCGGCTCATGCCGAGCAGGTAGCTGGCAATGGCCGCATGCGTGTCTGGCGACAACATCGTGAGGATATGGGCGTAGGGTACGCCGGCGGCCGCGCACAGGGCCTTGGCAAAGTGCGGCTCCAGCGCGGCCACCGCCACCCGGCCGTCCTGGCAGGGATAGACGCGGTAACCGGCGTGACCTCCGCCAACAGCCGCGCCGGGCTGGGTCAGGCCCCACTGCCGCGGCAAGGCCAGATAACCCGCCGCGTCTGAGAGCGCGACTTCAATTAACAATCCTTTGCCTTTTTTCTGCTGCATCAGCACCGCCGTGAGCACCGCTTCCGAGGCTGTCAAAGAGCCGCCCATGTCGGCATACAGGGTGGGCGGCAACTCCAGAGCGCTGATGAGGTCGTTTTCTGCCAGGTAAGTGAGATCGTGTCCGGGTACTTCGGCACGCGCGCCGGGGGCGCCGACAATGGCCACCTGTGACAGCGCCGGGTAACGCTTGTGCAGCATTTTCCAGCCCAGCCCCAATTTGCTCAGGGCCGACGGCCGAAAAGAGGTCAGCAACACATCGGCTTTGGCCAACTCCCGGTGCAAGGCGTTTTGCCCCTGCTCCGTCTTGAGGTCAGCGACCTTGATGCGCACACCCTGGTGCAGCGCCGTGTAGGCCGGCCGGTTGTACAAACCCATCGGATCGCCAGACGCGCCGGGCGGCGCGCCAACAGGCGCTGGCGGTTCGAGCTTGACGCAGCTTGCGCCCATTTGCTGGCAGCGCATCAAGGCCGCCGGGCCGGGCAGGTTGAGTGCGAGACTGAGAATGCGCACGCCCTTGAGCGGGCGCAGGGGCTTGCTGGATGAAGTGGCCATGAGGGTCAATGCCTTGCTGAGAGTTGCAGTTTGATAGGGGGATCTTGGCGTCCATCTTACGTGAGCGTCTGCGGGTCGGCGAGTCGCGCGCCGCGTGGGTGCGCGACCGGTCGCCCGTCAAGGCGGACGGCCGCAGCCAAGCACTTGGGCTGAAAAGGGGATTTGTCAATCCGGCCGATTTGAGAGGGCAGGCGGGTAGAATTCCGCGCTTACAGGACTATGTTGTCTTGCGACTTTCAGCTTCTCCATGCCCCCTTGGGGTCTGCCTCCCAAACGGGTACCCGAGATGTTGGAGTCCCCCCCGAGGATTCTCATGAAACGTGTTGATGATTTCCGCCTGAAATTCGGAAAAAAAGAGTATGTCCCGATCATGGTCGGCGGCATGGGGGTTGATATCTCAACCGCCGAACTGGCCCTGGAAACAGCCCGGCTGGGCGGCATCGGCCACATCTCCGACGCGATGGTGCCGGACGTGTCGGACCGGCGTTTTGACACCAGTTTCGTCAAGGACAAAACCCGTTTCTACAAGGCCAACATCGACAACGCGGACAAGTCCATCATTAAGTTTGATCTGGGCGTGCTGGCCGAGGCCACCCGGCGCCACGTTGAAGCGACCATGCAGGCCAAGGGGAGCGAGGGCCTGATCTTTGTCAACTGCATGGAAAAGTTGACCATGAACGGGCCGCGCGAGACCTTGCAGGTGCGAATGGCATCCGCGTTGGATGCGGGCATCGATGGCATCACCCTGAGCGCCGGTTTGCACCTGGGTTCGTTCGGGCTCATTGCCGACCACCCGCGCTTTCGCGATGCCAAACTGGGCATCATCGTGTCGTCGGTGCGCGCCCTGCAACTGTTTCTGCGCAAAAACGCCCGGTTGGATCGCAAGCCCGACTATGTGATCGTCGAAGGCCCGCTGGCCGGCGGCCATCTGGGCTTTGGCCTGGACTGGGCGCAATACGACCTGGCCACGATCGTGGCCGAAGTGGTGCAGTTCATGAAAACCGAACAGCTCGATATTCCGGTGATTGCCGCCGGCGGCATCTTCACCGGCAGCGACGCGGTGTCGTTCCTGGAGCAGGGTGTGGCTGCGGTGCAGGTGGCGACCCGCTTTACCGTGGCCAATGAGTGTGGTTTGCCCGCCGAGGTCAAGCAGGATTATTTCAGGGCCAGCGAGGCTGACATTGTGGTCAACACGATCTCGCCGACCGGCTACCCGATGCGCATGCTCAAAAGCTCGCCGGCCATTGGCTCGGGCATCCGGCCCGGCTGTGAGTCCTATGGCTATCTGCTGGACGGCAACGGCAACTGCGCCTACATCACGGCCTACAACCGCGAGCTGGCTTTGCACCCCGACGGCAAAAATATCGTGGTGATGGACAAAACCTGTCTGTGCACCCACATGCGCAACTTCAAGCTCTGGACCTGCGGCCACTACACCTACCGGCTCAAGGACACGACCCGCCGTTTGCCCGACGGCAGTTATCAGACCTTGAGTGCCGAGCACATCTTCAAGGACTATCAGTTCAGCGTCGATCAGAAAGTGGCTTTGCCGGTTTGACCTTTGGCAGGTTCCCTGGTTTGATCTGAATTCGATTGAGCGCTGACGCGCCGCAAACCGCATCATTTGCGTCGTCGCAATTGGCAGCCTGGCCGGGATTCTGGGCGGTGCTACTCATTTTTTCACGTAACGGAGAAGTCTTTCCATTATGTGAAAAGTCGCGCGATTGCACCGCAGCATTTTTTCTCATAGCAAAAAAATTATTTCCACAAGGTGAAATGCTGGATGTAACTTATTGATTTTGCTTGGATTAAATAATGTCTTCTATAAGATATAAGATCAATTCCTAGTCTTATACAAGACATAAAATTAATCTTGAAGGATCGGCCCTGCAATGCGCCGATGCCAACAGTTTTTTCAACTTAAGGAGTGATCTCATGCCACAGACCATCAACGAGCAATTGAGCCGCGAACAACAAATCGCCGCACTGGAAAAGGACTGGGCCACCAACCCGCGCTGGAAGGGTATCAAGCGCGGTTACAGCGCTGCAGACGTCGTGCGCCTGCGCGGTTCGTTCCAGATCGAGTACACCCTGGCGCGCCGCGGTGCCGAAAAGCTCTGGAACTTGCTGCACACCGAAGACTATGTCAATTGCCTCGGTGCTTTGACCGGTGGTCAAGCCATGCAGCAGGTCAAGGCCGGCGTGAAGGCGATTTACCTGTCCGGCTGGCAAGTCGCCGCTGACGGCAATACGTCTATGTCGATGTACCCGGATCAATCCTTGTACGCGGTCGACTCGGTGCCCACGATGGTCGAACGCATCAACAATGCGTTCCGCCGCGCCGACGAAATTCAGCACTCGCGCGGCATTGACGCCGGTGACACCGGTTATATCGACAACTTTGCGCCCATCGTGGCCGACGCCGAGGCCGGTTTTGGCGGCGTGCTCAACGGTTTTGAGTTGATGAAGAACATGATCCGTTCCGGCGCTGCGGGCGTGCATTGGGAAGATCAACTGGCGTCGGCCAAGAAATGTGGCCACATGGGCGGCAAGGTGCTCGTGCCCACCAATGAAGCGATTCAAAAGCTGATTGCAGCCCGCATGGCCGCTGACGTCTGCGGCGTGCCCACGCTGGTGATTGCCCGCACCGATGCGGAAGCCGCTGACCTGTTGACCAGCGATTACGACGAAAACGACAAGCCCTTCCTGACCGGTGAGCGCACCGCCGAAGGTTTCTACAAATCCCGTAAGGGCCTGGACCAAGCCATCAGCCGCGCCGTGGCTTACGCAGACTACGCCGACCTGGTCTGGTGCGAAACCGGCACGCCTGACCTTGAATTTGCTCGCAAATTTGCAGAGGCCGTGCGCGCCAAGCATCCGGGTAAATTGCTGGCTTACAACTGCTCGCCGTCGTTCAACTGGAAGAAGAACCTCGACGACGCCACCATTGCCAAGTTCCAGAAGGAACTCGGCGCCATGGGCTACAAGTACCAGTTCATCACTTTGGCCGGTATTCACTCGATGTGGTTCAACATGTTCGACCTGGCGCAAGACTATGTCAAACGCGGCATGACGGCGTACGTTGAGAAGGTGCAAGAGCCCGAATTCGCCGCACGCACGCGCGGTTACACCTTTGTGTCGCACCAGCAAGAAGTGGGCACCGGCTACTTCGACGAAGTCACCACCGTGATTCAGGGCGGCAAGTCGAATGTGACGGCGCTGACCGGTTCCACTGAAGAAGAGCAGTTCCATTAAGCGGCGCGGCTAACGCCCTGCAGGGCCTGTGTTCTCCGGCAAGGGGAGCACAGGCCCTTTTTGGTTAAACTAGCTGTGTTGACAGCGCCATGCGAATCAGACCGGTTGGCGGCTCATGGCGGTGTTCAGGATCATCGCGCGATTTATGGGTGGTTTAGGCCTCTAGCCCCCGTCTATTGTGCTTAAGTAGCTACTGTATTCATAGTAATAATTTACATGAAGCGCGGCCAGTTCCGCGCTTTTTGCTTCGGTTTATTCTTTTTTCATATTGATCATGATTCAAATCACACTGCCTGACGGCTCTCTTCGTGACTACCCGGCTCCGGTCACGGTGGCCGAGGTGGCGGCCTCCATTGGGTCCGGGTTGGCCAAGGCAGCGCTGGCGGGCAAGGTGGACGGCAAGGTGGTGGATACCAGCTATCTGATCGAGGCGAACAGTCCGGTGTCCATCATCACGGCCAAGGATGCCGAGGGGCTGGAGGTCATTCGCCACTCCACCGCGCACTTGCTGGCCTACGCCGTCAAAGAACTGTTCCCGGATGCGCAAGTCACGATTGGTCCGGTGATCGAAAACGGCTTTTTCTACGATTTTTCCTACAAGCGTCCGTTCACGCTGGAAGACTTGGGCGCGATTGAGCAGAAGATGACAGCGCTCGCGGCCAAAGACGAGCCCATTACCCGCCGCGTGTTGCCGCGTGACGAGGCGGTGGCTTACTTCAAAGGCTTGGGTGAGCACTACAAGGCGGAAATCATCGGCAGCATTCCGGCGGGCGAAGACGTGTCGCTGTACCGTGAAGGTCAGTTTGAGGACTTGTGCCGTGGCCCGCATGTGCCCAGCACCGGCAAGCTGAAGTTCTTCAAACTGATGAAGTTGGCCGGCGCCTACTGGCGCGGTGACCATCGCAATGAAATGCTGCAGCGCATCTACGGCACGGCCTGGGCCACCAAGGATGAATTGCAGCAGCATTTGACAATGCTCGAAGAAGCCGAGAAGCGTGATCACCGCAAGCTCGGGCGCGAACTTGATCTGTTCCACATTGATGACCATGCGCCGGGTCTGGTGTTCTGGCACCCCAAGGGCTGGACCTTGTGGCAGGGCGTGGAGCAGTACATGCGCCAGGTGTATCGCGACAACGGCTACCAGGAGGTCAAAGGGCCGCAGATTCTCGACAAATCCTTGTGGGAGAAGACCGGTCACTGGGACAAATACCGCGAGAACATGTTCACGACGGAGTCGGAGAAGCGCGAATACGCGCTCAAACCGATGAATTGCCCGGGTCACATCCTGATTTTCAAACAGGGCATCAAGAGTTACCGTGATCTGCCGCTGCGCTACGGTGAATTCGGTCAGTGCCACCGCAATGAACCTTCAGGCGGTTTGCACGGCATCATGCGCGTGCGAGGTTTTACCCAGGACGATGGTCACATTTTTTGCACCGAAGACCAAATTCTGCAGGAGTGCGTCGACTACACGGCGTTGCTGCAAAAAGTCTATGCCGACTTTGGCTTTAAAAACATCATCTACAAGATCGCCACGCGCCCCGAAAAGCGCATTGGCTCCGACGAAATCTGGGACAAGGCCGAGGCGGCGTTGGTGCAGAGTTTGCAGGCCTCCGGTTGCGACTATGAAATCACCCCGGGTGAGGGGGCGTTTTACGGCCCGAAAATCGAGTACACGCTCAAAGATGCCATCGGTCGCCAGTGGCAGTGCGGCACCATTCAGGTCGATTTCTCGATGCCCGAGCGCCTCGACGCCGAGTATGTGGGCGAAGACGGTGCCCGTCACCGGCCGGTCATGTTGCACCGCGCCATCGTCGGCAGCCTGGAACGCTTCATCGGCATCTTGATCGAAGAAAGTGCCGGCGCCTTGCCGGTCTGGCTGGCCCCGGTGCAGGTCACGGTGCTGAATATCACCGATGCGCAGGCTGATTATTGTCGTGAAATTGTTGAAAAATTGAAGAATGCTTTGCCAGATCAAAGGCTTAGGGCGGTTGCGGATCTGCGCAACGAAAAAATTACGTTTAAAATACGCGAGCATTCAATGCAAAAGCTGCCCTACATCTTGGTCGTTGGTGACAAAGAGAAGGCAGCAGGTACCGTTGCAGTGCGCGCCCGGGGTGGTTTAGACCTCGGTGTGATGTCCCTCGAAGCATTCGTGCAAAAAATATCCAGTGACATCACTCACAAGTCTGTTGGTTGAACTCGATTCAAGCAAAATAACAGTTTGCCCGCGTGCATCATACGGTTGTAGCTACGATTAGCGTAGCAAATATTGTGAAGGATTAAGCCATCGCTACTGAATTTCGTGACCGCCGTCACCGCGAAGAACGCAAACATCGCCTGAACCGGGAAATCATGGCCCCGGAAGTCCGACTCTCAGGGCTAGAAAACGAGCCGCTCGGTGTGGTTAGCCTGATGGAGGCACTGCGGATGGCGGGTGATCTCGATGTTGATCTGGTCGAAATTTCTGCCACGGCGGTTCCGCCGGTCTGTCGTTTGATGGATTACGGCAAGTTCAAGTACCAGGAACAGAAGAAGGCGGCTGAGGCAAAAGCCAAGCAGACGGTCATCGAAATCAAAGAAATCAAGTTCCGTCCGGGCACTGATGATGGCGACTACAACATCAAGATGCGCAACATCAAACGCTTTCTGGCTGAAGGCGACAAGTGCAAGATCACGTTGCGTTTCCGGGGCCGCGAGATCACGCACCAGGACTTGGGCATGGCCTTGTTGAACCGTATTCGTACTGAGTTGGGCGATTTGATTTTGATTGAGCAGTTTCCCAAGCTCGAAGGGCGCCAGATGATCATGATGATCGCGCCAGGCAAGAAGAAAATTGCCACGAAGCCGGTGGTCGAGGCGGCATCGTAAGAAATAATTGCGCACGGGTGACTGAACTGGTGCTTTGAGAAACGGGGTGGGGTAATTCCCACCGCGACAGCGACGCTTGAAATGGCGTCGCTGAAAAGTGGTGAAGTAACACGCACCACTCAAAAGTGGCTCGGGGCCAACAAGTCTGCGAATCGTTTGCAGACGCCTCACGAGCACAATGAAAAGGAGCATGAACATGCCCAAAATGAAGACCAAGAGCGCGGCGAAGAAACGCTTCCGCGTCCGTCCAGGTGGCACCGTCAAGCGCGGCCAAGCTTTCAAACGTCACATCCTGACCAAGAAGACCACCAAAAATAAACGCCAATTGCGCGGATCCACAGCTGTTCATGAGACCGATATGGGTCGCATGTCACAGATGTTGCCCGGCCGTGGCATTTAATTAACGACGAACAAGGAGTACTCACATGCCTCGCGTCAAACGTGGTGTAACGGCTCGCG